>JAFEBR010000217.1 GCA_018242565.1 Planctomycetota bacterium
GACTGGTCTTGCACACACCATCCCATCGGTGGATTTACGTGAGTGTGTGAAGGAGTGGCTGCGATGCCAGTGGGTAAGATTAAGAAGTTGGTGCAGGAAAAAGGGTTCGGGTTCATCTCGGCTCAAGAAGGTGAAGACGTGTTCTTCCACCACAGCGCCGTGGAAGACCGTCAATTCGAAAACCTGTCCATCGGACAGGCGGTCGAATTCCAGATCGACTCGACGCCCAACCCCAAGGGTAAAGGTCCTCGGGCCAATCGAGTGACCCCGGCCTAATCCTGGCCCCCACACGGTCGCCGCTTGCTCTATGGTAATCGCGGCACTGTCGCCCAAACAACAAAAGGGCGGTTCCCCAGAACCGCCCTTTTGTATTTTAATCGCGTTCGCCAACCCCCACACCTGCTGCCCCCTCCCAGCGCTGGCCGAACCAAACTGCACGAGGCCGGCTGATTCCAAAGCCCTTCTGACATTGGCACAGAGGCGGGCCAGTTCGCCTACTCCACTACCGATGCTCCCGGTTCTTCGGAAGCGTTCTCGCTCCCTATTCCCGCGCCGTGATCAGGATGCGGCTCAAACCTGACCAGGACGTGCAGGATGATGAGGCACAGAACGGAGGCCCCCGCCCCCAGCAGAAACCGGTCGCAACCGACGACCACGCCCACCGCCGCGATCACCCAGATTGACGCTGCAGTCGTCAAACCGTGAACCCGCTGTCGGTGGCCCCCCAGAAAAATCGTGCCCGCACCGAGAAATCCAATTCCCGTGGCGATTGCCTGCACGGGAGTCAGCATGGCCGTCTGCACCTGGATGGTCGAGGGCAACCCAGCCGCGACATGCCCCTGTGACCAGTCGAGAGTCAGGTCTGAACACGACATAAACAGGGCTGAACCGACGGCGACCAGCATGTGAGTTCGCAACCCAGCCCGCTTGCCGGTCGCTCCCCGTTCATATCCGACAATTCCTCCGAGAATGGCGGCCACCCACAGACGCAACAGAATATGCAGTTCCAGTTCCAAAATCCCCTCCACAAAAATTTGTAGAATTCCGGGAAAATTATTGACAAGTCAGGCAGGGTTTCGCTATACCGTACCCTACGTCGGAGTGTTTCGAATGTCCATGCATTCGCATGCGATCATGTCTTTCGGACGCTCGTGGGAACGGAGGCTGACAACGACGCAGGCCAAGGTTTCCATCACGACGGGTGTGGTGTAGAAGCTTACGATCACCAGCGATACGACGCGACAACCGACCAGATCATAACCGACACGACGAGCGACAAAGTGCCATCAAGCCTGATTCCAGGCGGCTTTGTCGTGAGTGGCGGCGGGTTCACAGGATGTGAAACCAAATGCTGTGCCGAGGTCCAAATCCGAACGTCACCCTTTTTGCTCCGGCAAAGCTGAATCTGTTTCTCAAAGTTCTCGGGAAACGCGGAGACGGCTATCATGAGCTGGAGACGCTGATGGTGTCGCTGGCTTTGTACGATACCCTGCGATTCCACATCACTCCTTCACCCCGACTGACGCTCTCGTGCCGCGATGCGGCTTCCTGCCGCGTGGGTGGACCAGTCCGCGAAATGCCGGGAGTGGGTGACGACAATCTGGTCTTGCGAGCGGCCCGTCTGCTGCAGGAGACGACCGGCACGCAGTACGGCACCCACATCGAACTGTTCAAACGCATCCCCATGGCCGCCGGACTGGCGGGCGGTTCCAGCGATGCGGCAGCCACGCTGGTGGGACTGAATCGCCTGTGGAATCTCGGCTATTCGAATAACGAACTGATGTCTCTCGCGGCTCGCCTGGGCAGCGATATCCCCTTCTTCCTGGCTTCTGCGACGGCCGCTGTTTGTCGTGGCCGGGGAGAAATCGTTGAGCCATGCTCAATCCCCGGTCCGCTGTGGTTTGTCGTAGCCCGGCCCGGGACTGGCCTGTCGACTGCCGAAGTCTTTCGGCATTGCCGCCCGGGCAGCGTGCCCTGGTCGGTTGACGACCTCGTCACCCGCTTGCAGACGGGTCGCCACAGCACAGCCCAGAAACTGTTTTATAATTCGCTGCAGGAACCTGCAGAGCAACTGAACCCTGATGTCACTCGATTGCGGCGGGCGTTCGCCCGGCAACCATTCCTGGGCCATCAGATGTCCGGCAGCGGGACCAGTTATTTCGGCTGGTGCCGCTCCCGTCGGCAAGCCACCCAGTGCGCCGCGCGCCTGGCGGCAGCACGTCTCGGAGACGTGTTCATTGTTTCGAATCGGCCTTAGCACAGGAATTGCTTTTTCAGGAGAGCGGCCGTGGACATCACAGAAATTCGCATCAAGCTCATGGACGACCCCCAGGAACGTCTGCAGGCGTTCTGTTCGATCACGTTCGATCACTGTTTCGTGATCCGTGATCTGAAAATCATTGAAGGCACCAAGGGTTCATTTGTGGCTATGCCCAGCCGCAAGTTGACCGATCGCTGCCCCCACTGTCACACGAAAAACCAGTTACGAGCCTTATACTGCAACCAGTGCGGTGCCCACCTCACCGACGACCGCGCGGGAAAAGACAGTGATGGCCGCGCCAAGCTGTATGCCGACATCGCCCATCCCATCAATTCACGCTGCCGCGAATTGATCCAGATGAAAGTCATGGAAGCCTTCCATGAAGAGCAGATCAAGGCCCGTCAGCCGGGATATGTCTGCACCTACGACGATTATGGCGAAAACGACTACGACGACTTCGCTCTGCCCGACATGCCGCTGCAGACATTCACAACGGCCAACGGCGACACCCATCGTGTAGACCCGGCTGTCCCTACCGTAACCGACGGACATCGCCTGCC
>JAFEBR010000218.1 GCA_018242565.1 Planctomycetota bacterium
GCGAAGAACTCGATTCTGTCGTGGTCATCCGGCGGGAACACCAGATCGGTGATGACGGTTTCTCCGTCATTCCCGAAGACTTCCACCGAAGAGGCGTCGACGAAGATCCGCAGACGGATTCGTCCCTGTTTGTCAGGAGTCAACGGCCCGGAATGGCGTCCCGCGAAGGCGGGATGAAACGCGACGTTGCCCGATTTCGTGCGGTCCACATAAATTGTCTGCGCCTCTCGGTCATAACCGATTTCGGTAAATCCCTCGGGACCCGCCAGCACCCGCACGCCACAGCGTTGGGCCGATTGGGGAGCGATCTCGAGCACGATCTCGCATTGTCGACTGCGGTGGTCGACGGGCACCGCGCCCGGCGAGATGTCCTGGGCGGCCACTTCAATCTTGGGAGAACGCAATCCGTTCAGTTCGTCTATCGGTGCCTGACACAGTCGCAACCGGCCGTTGATCCGCCGCAGCGACAGTTGGCGTGGAATCGACATGGCACTGCGCCACGGGTCGGTGGGATTCAAGCACGTTTCCCAATTGTTCATCCAGCCCAGCCAGATTCGCCGGCCGTCGCTGGCGGGAATGTCAGACCACGAGACCGGTGCGTAAAAATCGCGGCCGAAGTCGATCCACTGCGATTCGAGGCTGTCGGGGGTGAATTTCTGGCCGTCGAAGACGCCGGTGAAATACTCGCCTCCGGAACCGCCGGCGATGGCTCCGTTCCCCATGTCGGCTTTCAGCACCCAGCGCGACTGGCCCGGTTCTCCCTGAATCGGCAATTCAAACAGGTCGGGACATTCCCAGTTGGGCTTTTCCTTCACGCCGGCAGGGCCGAATTCGCTGAGGAGCGTCCAGTCTTTCAGGTTGGGCGATCCGTAAAACTGCAATCGCTTCTGGACCGCCAGGGAAACGACCATCACCCAGCGCTTGGTGGCGGCGTGCCAGATGACCTTGGGATCGCGAAACTCTTTTTCGCGCAGATTGATCACCGGATTGCCGGCGTACTTGATCCAGTTGCGGCCGCGGTCGTGGCTGAAGGCGATGTCCTGGGTCTGTAAACCGTGGCCGTGGCCCGTGTAGATCGCCACAAGGGGCGGTTGTCCCGATTGGCCCAGTCCGCTGGTGTTCTGCTGATCGACGACGGCACTCCCCGAAAAAATCATCACGCCGTATTCGTCGCGCAAGGCGATGGGCAAATGCTGCCAGTGCAACAGATCGCGACTGACGGCGTGCCCCCAGCTCATGTGCCCCCATTCGTTTCCGAGCGGGTTGTGCTGATAAAAGAGATGGTATTCGCCGTCGAAAAACACGAGGCCGTTGGGATCGTTCATCCAGTTCAATTCCGGTGTGAAGTGGAACTGCGGGCGAAAACGTTCCTGGTAGTAGCCCGCGGACCGCCGGTATTCGTCGAGGCGCCACCCGCCATCACCATAGCGTGGCCGGTCGGCGAGCACGATCTGATCGACGTTGATATGACCCCAGCCGCCGGTGGCGCGGTCGTAGATACGCAGGCGAGCCTGTTGGCCCTGCCAGCGGCTGACGTCCCACGATTCCCAGCGCATCGGAGCGGCATCTTCACCCGTGGCGGACGCCACCGATTCGTTGTTGATCAGCAGTTCGATTCCCGTCTCGCCGGGAAGTCGGCCGCCGCTGATGAGAAACGACACAAATCGGCGATTGATGAGGAAGCTGGGCGAAGTGAGTGTTCCGGTGGCCGGGTCTCCGGTGCCGAAGGAATTCACAAGTTGACGGCCGCGGTGCCCGGGAATGTGCAGTTTCTCACCCGAGGCTGGTCCCGAGCCGAATGCCGTGCCGGTGGACTGCCATTCGCCATAGGAATTGGCTTCAAAATCGGCAATGACGATCTCGGGCCGGTCGGGTTCGGCACCCAGGGAAGCGAGGACGAGCAATGGGACAAGCAAATTGGTAGTCATGCTGGGAGCGTCTCGGGACTGTCAGATGGTAGTCAGTCGTGGTGTGGTCAGTGTCCGTCAAGGGCCGGTACGACATCCTGTGATTCTACAGGCTGGCACGTGACTTGTGCATCGTCCTGAGTGGAACGGGACCCCATTTAGGCAGGCCGAGTCTGCCACGATCGATCAACGACTGGTAACACGGATTTGCGGGCCAACTGATGTGTGGTGCGAGCGTTGGCAAC
>JAFEBR010000219.1 GCA_018242565.1 Planctomycetota bacterium
CGGCAATCTGTGTCCCGACTTTGGCGAACAACAACAGGGCTTACCGCCAGGAACCATCTTGTCTAACATTGCCCTCGCGCCGACACGCACTGCGCCCGACTTCTATCCCGCATCAAACTAAAAGTATCTCACGAAAATGCCACTGGCAGTTGATACTCATCGTGGGTGGGCGAGTGACGGAAGTCGCGACTTGGTACTTCCCGATCTGGACCGGATTTTGGCCTCATAATTCAACGGGCGGCCAGGCCACCGCGCAAACAAACGGCCCGGTTTTCATTCGAAAACCAGGCCGTCGAAGAGTCAAATTCCCCACCCACGATTCGAACGTGGACTGAATGATCCAGAGTCATTCGTGCTACCGTTACACCAGCGGGGAGCGGTATCAGCCGGGGTGCTCCAGCGGACGCAATGTTCCGGAAGCCAACCCCAAGACGGCATGCAGGTTAAGGCGAAAGGCGGGTGTTCGTCAAGAGTAAGCTACGCCCCCCGGCTGGGAATGCCTCAAAGATTGTCCGTTTCCCGCCAGGAACGAGTGCGAAAAGGCTGGATGCGACCGGCGGACACGCCAGACAGCGACCATCGCTGATCGGCCAGACAACGATTTGGACTGGCACAACTTCGCCCAGCGTCAAAAACGGGACACCGGGCCCCCGTGACCGCCGAGTTTCCGACCCGACATGCAGACTCACCGGGTGGCCAGTCCGCACTTATTCGGCACTGGCCGGAGCCATGGACGCCAGCACCTCCTGCAGTTCAGCGACACAGGCATCCATGGAGATCACCGCCTGCTGAAAATTCGTATGCGTCGAGGCCAGCGGCGCATCCGTCCGAAACTTGACCGCCGCGGCCTTTAACTTGGCCATTTTCTTGCGGAGCGTGTTCAGATACGCCACAGGGTCGGCCAGTTGCACTTCCAACGCCCGCGACGTATCAAACACGGCCCGCACGATTTCCATCAGTTCTGGAAAATCTTCGACTTCGGGCGAATGCTTGACGAACGTCCGCACCATCCAGGCATGAGCCATGATCGTCTGGCAGCGGGCAACAGCCTGTTCAGGAGACATCGGAATCTTACCGTTGCTCAATCGCCAGGTAGCTCCGCTCGGCAGGCCCGGTGTAATTGCTCGACGGACGGATGATCTTGTTGTCGGCCCACTGTTCGAGCACGTGGGCGCACCAGCCGGAAATCCGGCTGGCGGCAAAAATACACGTGAACAGATCGCCGGGAATGCCCATGTAGTGCTGCAGGCTGGCCGAATAAAAATCGACGTTACAGTTTTTGCGGATCGCCTCTCGCACCACTCGTTCGAGCTCTACCGAGATCTCGTACCACTGGGGCTGCCCCTGTTCCAGCCCCAACCGGCGTGACAGCTCTTTCAAATGGCGGGCCCGCGGGTCTTCCACCTGGTAGACCGCATGGCCAAAACCCATGAATTTTCCCTTGTTGGCCCGGGTCGTTTCGACATATTCGGCGACCTTTTTGACATCGCCAATCTCAAACAGCGTTTTCAGAACCTCGGTATTCGCGCCGCCATGCAGGGGGCCTTTCAAGGCGCCAATCGCACCGGCGATCACCGAATACCAGTCAGAAAGCGTCGCACTGATCACGCGTGCCGAGAAGGTACTGGCGTTGAAACCATGTTCCGCATGCAGAATCAGAATCAGATCCATGGCCCGGGTTTCATCCGCCGTGGGAATCCGTCCGTTGAGCAGATACATGAAGTTGCCGGCATGGCTCAATTCGAGCAGCGGATCGAGAGGTTCCAGCCCTTGTCGCAAACGATGGATGGCAGCCACCAGTGACGACATCATGCCGATAAGGCGCAAGGCAGTCTGGGATTGGGCCTCGGGAGTCGATTCTTCTGCTTGTGGATCGTACAACCCGGCGACCGAAACCGCCGAGCGCAAGGCGGACATCGGCAACATGTCGCGGGGGCACGCCTTCAGGAACTCGACGACGGCGGGCGGAATCCGGCGGCATTCGGCCAGTTCGGCCGAGAATTCCTGCAATTGAAAGGTACTGGGCAACTCCCCTTTCAACAACAGGTACGTAACCTCTTCAAACGTACTGTGCTCGGCCAGATCATGAATGTTGTAGCCTCGGTAGATCAGGCGACCCAACTGGCCGTCGACATCACAAATGGCACTGTCAGCCGCCACAACTCCCTTTAACCCTTTGGCGACGACCGGTGATGCCGGGGTCTCTTTTTGAACAGCAGTTGTCATGGCGTCTGATCCTGTAGCACAGATGGAGGGATGGTTCGGCGGGTGACGCAGGTGGGGCGGTGTGGAGAGCGCGCCGGCCGCCTCCCGGGCCAGATCTGACTTCGAGTATAACAGGGTGGACGTTCGATTCAACGAATTGTCCGGAATCGCTACAATCCGGCGCCAGAGCGAACGGAAGGGGGGCCCCCGGCACAATGGCGCCGCAGGTTTTCCCCGATGATTCGCTGGGAAATCCACCACGGAAGGGACGTCGCGTCGGCTGTACCGCGTCCTCAGAGTTTTGAAACACAGTCCGCAGCACACCGGATCACTATGCCAGTCTTCACATTCAAACGCGAACACCTGAAACCGGGCGAAAATCTCTGCGAGCACTGCACCGCCATGTGCTGCCGTTACTTTTCTGTTCCGATCGACACGCCGACAACTCGGGGCGAACTCGACAACATCCGCTGGTTCATGCTGCATGGCCGCGTCACGGTCTACGTCGAAGACGACGTGTGGTACCTGTGCGTGTATGGCGACTGCAAACACATCCTGCCCGATTATCGGTGCGGCACGTACGAAACGCGTCCCCAGATCTGTCGCGAGTACAGTACAAACAAGTGCGAGTACGACGACAAAGGACTGCATGACAAGTTGTTCGACACTCCCGAACAGATTTACGAATACATGGAAGCCCTGTATCCCGCGAAAAAGAAGAAGGCGGCCAAAGGGCCCAAGGGAGTCCGCCTGCCGGTGGTTTCCTGAAACCCAAAGATCCGCGCCGAACCCTGGCGGCTCGAAGCGCGTCTTGCCTGGAAGTTGAGGCGGGCGTGAACGGACTTCTCAATAGAGAAGCAGTGCTGCCCACGAGGCCGTCTGGCTTCTCCAGCAAAGGATTGCGGGCAATGGCCTAAGGACGGCTGACCGCCAGGGGTTGCCGACCGAGTCGGCGGAAAACCCCGGGACTGACGAACCAACCGGCGTGTGACGCGGGCTTGCGACGATTTACGAAGCATTTAATTTTCGAAGAGGTGACGGTGTGTCGAGCGGACTGATCAAACCCCAAACGCTGAAAGGCTTTCGCGATTACCTGCCCCCGCTGGCGCTGGCCCGCGAGCACATTCTCGAGGTCGCCCGGCAGGTGTACCGCAGCTATGGGTTCACGCCGATTGATACCCCGGCTCTGGAGTACGCAGAAATCCTGCTCGGCAAGGGAGGCACCGAATCCGACAAACAACTCTTCCGGTTTACGGACCAGGGAGACCGCGATGTCGCCATGCGTTTCGATCTGACGGTTCCCTTTGCCCGATTCGCGGCCCAGCATTTCAACGAGATCGGTACTCCCTTTAAGCGTTATCACCAGGGGACCGTCTGGCGGGGAGAAAACACGCAGCGTGGTCGCTACCGTGAATTCATGCAGAGCGATTTCGACACGATTGGCACCGACTCCAACGCGTCCGACATTGAAACGCTGCTGGTGATTCACGACTTGTTCGGGGCGCTGGGGTTCGACCGGTTCTCGATTCGCGTCAATAACCGCATGGTCTTGAATGGACTGCTCGAGAAACTGGGCCTGGCCGAACGCACTGCACAGGTGCTGCGGGCACTCGACAAACTGCACAAGATCGGCCGCGACGGCGTGATCGCCGAGATGGGCGAACAGGCCGGTGCTTCACCCGAGCAAGCAGCCCGGGTGCTGGAATTCGCGGCCCTGACGGGTTCCCCCCACGAAATTCTTGATCACCTGCAACCGCTACTGGCAGGCAGCGCGGTGGGCGAAGAGGGGATCGCCCGCCTGCGGGAATTGTTTAACGCGGTGGCCACGGCGGGCATTGCCACCGATCGTGTGGGACTCGATGTATCGATTGCCCGCGGCCTCGATTATTACACCGGCACGATTTACGAGACATTCTTGACCGACGACCCGACGATCGGCAGTGTGTGTTCGGGAGGTCGCTACGACAATCTGGCAGGCCTGTTTACCAGCCAGAAGTTGCCGGGCGTAGGGGCCAGCCTGGGGGTGGACCGCCTGTTGGCCGCGCTCGAAAAACTGGGACAGATCAGCGCGGCATCGACTCCGGCCCCAGTGCTCGTAGTGCTCTTTGACGAATCGTGCCTGGGGCAATACTTGCGGATCGGACGCGTGCTGCGGGCCGCAGGGATCAACACCGAAGTCTTCCCGGATTCCAAGAAAGTTGGCAAGCAGTTGCAGTATGCGGACCGCCAGGGCTTTCAGTTCGCACTGATCGCGGGATCGGATGAGTTTCAGTCCGGAACGTGGAAAATTAAAGATCTGAAATCGGGCGAACAGCTCTCGGTGGCGGAAGCAGACCTTGTGTCGACAATCCGATCGAAACTGAACAGTAAATAACGAAACGCCGGCAGGCTGCAGCCAGACCGGGTGGAACTCGTTCAACTGGGCAGAATTGCATTCCAGAGCCCCGCCGCCGACAATCGGGTCGCGGATTCGGCCGCCACGTCAGCGATCACTTATTACTCTGTTCAGGAGTCTTCGGTATGCACGCCACGCCTGTCGATCGTCGAGCGATGCTGGTTCAGACGGCCGGTATCGCGGCCGCATGTGGCCTGGGCCTGGGGAACGCGGCGCAGGCCGTCGAACCGCAGACGGCGACAAAAGCTGTGTCGAAAGGCCGGATTCGACAGTCCATCGTGCACTGGTGCTTCAGCAAGTACTGGGATCTTGAAAAGACCTGTCAGATCGCCAACCAACTGGGGATCCCGAGCATCGAACTGGTTAGCCCACAGACCTGGCCCACGCTGAAAAAATACGGCCTGACCTGTGCGATCGCCAGCAGCCATCCGTTCGACAAAGGGATGAATAACCCGCAGTACCAGCCAATGTGCGTCGAGAAACTCCGGGCAGCAATCGACGCCAGCGCTGACTTTGGCTGCCCGAACGTGATCACTTTCACCGGTTTTCGCGAGAACATCCCTGACGACGTCGGGTTGAAGAACTGTGTGAAGGCGTTCAAAGAGATCGTGGGTTACGCCGAACAGAAAAAAGTGACGCTGTGCCTCGAGATGCTGAACAGCCGAGTGGGCGAGGAGATGAAAGGACACCCGGGATACCAGGGAGACCACACCGACTACTGTATTGAAATCATCAAGCAGGTCGGCTCACCCCGGTTCAAACTGCTGTTTGACATTTATCACGTGCAGATCATGGACGGCGACATCATTTCCCGTATCCGGCAGTACCACGAGTACATTGGCCATTACCACACTGCGGGGAATCCGGGGCGCCGCGAACTTGATCAGCGGCAGGAAATCAATTACCCGCCAATCCTGGAAGAGATCGTCAAAACAGGCTACCAGGGCTTTGTCGGCCAGGAGTTCATTCCCACCCGAGATCCACTCGCGGGCTTGACCGAGGCCACCCGACTCTGCGATGTGTGAACCCACTGACCTGACCTGACCTGGGTTGGTCGCGTGTGAGTCGCCCGCGCCGTCGCGGGCCTCATCAGACTGCTTGCCGACTCATCAGCCACGCGCACTTTTTCAGCCGACTGTTCGGACGGCACGACAAATTCTTTCTCGTTGTCCTGTCTGTCGGCGGGTTGCGACGCGTTAAATTTCCAAAGTGTCGGCGCGGCTCATCAGGCCATTCTCGATGAGATCGTAGAGTGATATGCCGCAACGCTTTCGGCGACGACAGAGCGCGAGGCATTCTGGCACGCGCGTTGCTTTGCGTCAGAAACCGGTATTGCAGTCTGACAAATCGAAGCAAATAATTGGACGTGGTTTGCCTCAATCCAGGCGTCGGCCGTACCCGGCCCCCGCCCCGACGGCAGCCGGTCTACGTGAACCCGGTCTGCCACAATCCCAATTTCACAATTTGGTGCCGACCATGGACGGTCACCTCACCACGCAGTCCTTTTCCTTTGGGAAGATTCGGCGTGGCGCCCCTGTCTGCGCACTCTCTTTGGGTCGCGACGACATCCGCAAAGGACTGGGAAGGACTCCTCACCGGCCCGAGTACAACTCGGCCAACTGAACAGGAGGTTGCGTCGTGGGAAACGGAAGAGCAATTCTGAAATCCATCAGTGAACGCAAAAACCCCGATGCTTACCGGTTGGAGCACTGGGAAGGTTCGTTCACCGATTACCTCGATATTGTCCGCGCCACCCCCGAGGTGACCCGTAACGCTTTCCAGCGTCTGTACGACATGGTCATGTCGTACGGCAGTTACGCAATCGAGGGTACGAAAGACAACCTGGTGCGCTACCGGTTCTTCGACGACCCGGCCAACGACGGTGACGACGCCATTTTCGGGCTCACGAAGCCGCTCATGGAACTGGTCAACGTCTTCAAAAGTGCCGCACTCGGCTACGGCAGTGAACGCAGAGTCCTGTTGCTGCATGGGCCGGTGGGGAGTTCCAAGAGTACTATTGCACGGCTGTTGAAACGGGGCCTCGAGCGGTACAGCCAGACCGACGCCGGCGCCCTGTATTCGTTTGGCTGGAAGAACTCCGACCAGACCGTGACGTGGTGTCCCATGCGCGAAGAGCCACTGCATCTTGTCCCCCAGGAAGACCGCGGACGAGTTGTTGAATTGCTCTCGACTGCGGAACCACGCGACGCCGAACTCCACCGCCTGGACATCACGGGTGATCTGTGCCCTCTGTGTCGATTCATGTTCAACGAACGGCTGAAATCCGCCGAGGGAGACTGGACGCGAGTCGTCGACGACGTCGTGGTGCGGCGGATCTTTCTGTCGGAACAGGACCGTGCTGGTATTGGAACCTTCCAGCCCAAAGATGAGAAGAACCAGGACAGCACCGAACTGACGGGCGACATCAATTACCGAAAAATCGCCGAATTTGGCAGTGAAAGTGACCCGCGGGCTTTCAATTTCGATGGCGAATTCAATGTCGCGAACCGCGGCATGATCGAGTTCATTGAAGTGCTGAAACTCGACGTGGCGTTTCTATATGACCTGCTGGGGGCCTCGCAGGAACACAAGATTAAGCCCAAGAAGTTCCCGCAGACCGACATCGATACCGTGATCATCGGACACACGAACGAGCCCGAGTATCGCAAACTGCAGTCCAATGAGTTCATGGAAGCGCTGCGTGACCGCACTGTCAAAATCGATGTGCCGTACGTGACCCGGCTCAGTGATGAAATCCAGATTTACGAAAAGGACTACAACAGTCGAAGGGTTCGCGGTAAGCACATTGCGCCGCATACTGTCGAAACGGCAGCGATGTGGGCCGTGTTGACGCGACTCGAAGAACCCAAGAACGCCGGGTTGACCTTGTTGCAGAAGCTGAAACTCTACAACGGCAAGTCCTTGCCGGGCTTCACGCAAGACAACGTCGAGCAACTCAAGAGTGAGGCGAAATCTGAGGGCATGCAGGGGATTTCCCCGCGGTACGTGCAGGACAAGATTTCCAATGCGCTCGTGGCGAATGCCAAATCGTCCAACCTGAACCCGTTCATGGTCTTGAACGAACTCGACAACGGTTTGAAACACCATTCGCTGATCCCCAGCGAAGAAGCCCGTGACAATTATCGGCAGCTCATTCAAATCGTGAAAAATGAGTACACCGACATTGTCAAGAATGAAGTGCAGCGGGCGATTGCCGCCGACGAAGAAGCCCTGTCGCGGCTGTGCTCGAACTACATCGACAACGTGAAGGCCTACACGCAGAAAGAGAAGGTCCGCAACAAGTTCACGGGGCAATCCGAACAGCCCGACGAACGCCTGATGCGTTCGATCGAGCAGCGGATCGACATCCCCGACTCGCGCAAAGACGATTTCCGCCGCGAAATCATGAACTACATCGGCGCCCTCGCGCTCGATGGGAAGACCTTCAATTACAAGACTAACGAGCGCCTGCAGAAAGCGCTCGAACTCAAACTGTTCGAAGACCAGAAAGACACCATCAAGCTGACCAGCCTGGTGTCGAATGTTGTGGATAAAGACACCCAGGAAAAAATCGACATCGTGAAAGGCCGGCTGATTCGCGATTACGGATACGACGACGAATCGGCGACCGACGTGCTGCAGTATGTCGCCAGCATCTTCGCACGGGGGGACGCGAAGCCGCAATAAGCCACATCGACCCACGTCGTGGCCGCAGAGCGCAGGTTACCCGAGCGACTGCCGCGGCCCGATCGCAACAGACAAACGAGCATCCCGGCATCCGCGGACGCGACGGGCGATTCCAGCCCACCCGTCACCGGATACCTCTGACAGGCAGGTCCCCCATCGTGATGGTGTCAATTCCCGGCAACGAGCAGCGGCGTGGCCCCGAGCGGTCCCGCCCACAGTGCGTTGCGGACTCGAGTTGCGGTTGAGAGCGAGGATGAACATGGCCCGTGCCATTGATCAGGACGTACAGCGATTCAAGCAGATCGTGCGGGGCAAGGTCCGGCAGAATCTGCGGAAGTACGTAACCCATGGCGAATTGATCGGCCGGCAGGGACGGGAATATGTCAGCATTCCCATTCCCAATATTGAAATCCCGCATTTTCGTCATGGCGACAAAGGCTCGGGCGGCGCAGGCCAGGGAACGGGTGAAAATGGAACGCCCATCGGCAAAGGGCAGGATGATGCCGATGGCACTGGACAGGCAGGCGATCAACCGGGTGGCCATGTTCGCGAAGTCGATATTTCACTCGCCGAGCTGGCCGAAATGCTGGGCCAGGAACTGGCGTTGCCTCGGATCGAACCCAAGGGCAAACACACCGTCTCGACGCAAAAAGACAAATACAACAGCCTGCGCCGGACCGGCCCCGAATCACTGCGGCACATGAAGCGGACCTACAAACGGGCACTGCGCCGGCTGATCGCTTCAGACTCGTACAACCCGGCAGACCCGGTGATCATTCCCACGCGGGAAGATCGCATCTACCGCAGCTGGAAAACGACCACCCAGCCCGAAACCAACGCCGCGATCATTTACCTGATGGATGTCTCGGGCTCGATGACCGACGAACAGAAAGAGATTGTGCGAATCGAGGCTTTCTGGATCGACACCTGGCTGCGCAGCCAATACGACGGCGTCACGTTGCGGTACATCATCCACGACGCGGTCGCCAAAGAGGTCGATGAAGACACGTTCTATCACACACGCGAGAGTGGCGGGACCCGAATTTCATCGGCCTACAAAGTCTGTCGCGATCTGATTGCCAAGAGCTTCCCGCCTTCGGACTGGAACATCTACTGCTTCCAGTTCTCCGACGGCGACAACTGGGGCGAAGACAACAAATCGTGCATCGAACTGCTGGCTCGCGACATCCTGCCACATGTGAACCTCTTCTGTTACGGGCAAGTCGAAAGTCCGTACGGATCCGGCGATTTCATTCGAGAACTCCGCCGCATTCACGACGACTGGGACAATCTGACCCTTTCAGAAATTGAAGGGAAAGACGGCATCTACGATTCGATCCGGCAGTTCCTGGGAACCGGCCGATGAGCATCTGCCACCGATACCTCCAGACACGACAGCATTCGATTTTTCGAGACAACATTCACCAACGGCGTTGAATCTGGCAATCATGCCCGCTTTATCTACCCATCGCGTTCTGCCGGCCGAAATCGCCGCCGCGCAAGTCGAAATGGAGGGGTATGCGCGCGATTACGGGCTCGATTTCTTCGAAACGATTTTTGAAGTACTCGACTACGACGAAATCAGCATGGTCGCCGCCTATGGGGGGTTCCCCATCCGCTACCCGCACTGGCGCTTCGGTGCGCAGTACGAAGAACTGTCGAAGAGTTACGCGTACGGGCTCTCCAAGATCTACGAAATGGTGATCAACACCGACCCGTGCTACGCGTACCTGCTGGCATCGAACCCGATGCTCGACCAGAAATTGGTGATCGCCCATGTTTATGGCCATTGCGACTTTTTCAAAAACAACGCCTGGTTCGCCCCCACCAACCGCAAGATGCTCGACCAGATGGCGAACCATGCCTCGCGGATCTCACGGTACATCGACCGTTTCGGCTATGAAGCCGTCGAGCAGTTCATAGATGCCTGTCTGTCGCTTGAAGATCTGATCGACATTTATTCGCCCCACATTCGGCGGCGTGCGTCGGCCCCGCATCCGGTGGTCAGCGCGCTGGCCGGCGAAGCGTACGACCGTCAATCTCCCACGGCCGATCCGGCGCACAGCGGAACGCGGTTCAGTTCAAAAGACTACATGGACGCGTACATCAATCCGCCCGACGTGCTCAAAGCCGAGGCCCAGGCCCGCGAGCGATTGGCGCACGACAAAGACCAGCAGCGTTCGTTTCCCGATGAACCCCAGCGCGACGTGCTGCTGTTCCTGCTGGATCATGCCCCCCTGAAAGAGTGGCAACTCGATGTCCTGTCGATCATTCGCGACGAGGCCTACTATTTTGCCCCGCAGGGGCAGACAAAAATCATGAATGAAGGCTGGGCCAGTTACTGGCACAGCAAAATCATGACCCGGCACGGGCTGACCGACGCCGAGGTCATTGATTACGCGGATCACCACAGCGGCACCATGGCCACCAGTCGTAATCGTCTGAACCCCTACAAATTGGGCATCGAACTGCTCAAAGACATCGAAGAGCGCTGGAACCGCGGCCAATTCGGCCCCGCGTATGACGCCTGCACCGACGCCCGCGAACGTGCCCAGTGGGATCAGCAACTGGGACTAGGCCGGCAGAAGATCTTTGAAGTCCGCCGTGTCCATAACGACGTCACCTTCATCGACACGTTCTTAACCCCCGAGTTCTGTGTCCGGCAGAATCTGTTCGCGTATCGCTTCAATGAATCGTCTAACTACTAC
>JAFEBR010000021.1 GCA_018242565.1 Planctomycetota bacterium
GGGTAACAATGCTTCCAGCGTGTATCGCAGGTGCTTGATAGCCAGTCGCAGGTCGTGGATCGCTGCCGGTTCTGAAAGGGATTCTGGCATGGCATTCCAGAATTCGGCTAAATTCTTCTGGGCGATCTGTCTGGCCAGTTCGCCGTAGGTGCCAGTTCTGGGGCCTTGAATCAGTCTGACCGAAGTGGAGAACTTCTGCTCGGCCGTCATCAACTGCTGTTTCAGGCGGGGCAGGCGGCGCAGCAGTTTCCGATGGTGCTTCCGCCGTCGGCGGCTGGTGAGCCGGGCGATCCGTGTCAGGATGTCAGCGGACTCGGGGGAAGCGGATTTGGCCCAAGTCTGGTAATGCTTACGGCAGAGGTGGGCGTCGCGGACCACTCCGCAGCGCCGACGGATTTTTCGGAGCACCGCAAACAACTCGGCACTCTGGACGCTGGGGGTGATCTCGCTGGTCAGTCGGAGGAGCGCTTCGAAACGTCGGCAGGCGACGCGGACCTGTCGCAAATGCTGCGCGAGTTTGGCCGTGCCGTTCTGCGCCAGCCGCAAACTGTCCGTGACCTGAGTCCACCGATCGCGATACAGGATTTGCCAGACTTGCTGCCAATCGTGATCGGGAGTGATGAGCCCGAGACGGGTCGCATCGGAATCCCGATGGGGCCGGGAACGCTCCAGTTGATACGCAACCCACTCCGACACGGCACAATTCCTCTGGTTGACAGGTCATTTCAGGCACTCGGGACCACCACAAGTCGCACGAGTGCCTGAACAGCATAACCAACCAGGACGCCGGATTGCCAATCGAATCAGGTGGCCGGGGTTTGTCCCGTCACGGCGGTCAAGGGGCGCCCGAAGCGCGGGCTGCGATCAGCCAATGATTCGCGGCTGAGGTGTGATTCGATCTCTGCCTGTTTCTCGCGTCGACGCTGCTTCAAGAAGGCTTCGAGCGGATGGTCCGACGTGGGTGTGCCGAATAACTCGGCGCGCAGGATGCGGACATCGTCGGGCGCTTCAATTCCAATTTTGACCCAGCGTGATCCAAGTTCGACGACTTTGATTACGATGTTGTTTCCGATCTGGATCATTTCCGAGTTCTTCCGTGTCAGTACGAGCATCTTTCCCTCCTGTTGACTCAACTTTTGATTCGAAACGACCGACAGGCGGCCGACGACAAGAGTTCCAATTCGCGGCATGCAGGCCGATCGAAATCGGCAGCACATTGTTGAGGCAGAGAAGCAAGCGGTATGCCAAGTCGACGCGAGCGTTTCGTGAATTGTCGCAACGGGAAATCGGACAAGCACTTCGCGACGCGCGACCGAACTCGTGGTGAATGCAGGCGACACAACCGGTGACGATGAAACGGACGATTTTACAAAATCGCAATTTGGGTTGCAGATTTCTCGCCGCGGCTTGAATCGAGCGAAACGGAAGTTCCCCTGGAAAATAACAAAATCCTCATTTCCATCTTGCCGATTCCACATATGCAGGCTACGCTTCACTTACCTCTGTGGTCGTTTATTTGCGCTCGGCCCTCCGCTGAAAAGTTCTGTCCGATGGCCGTCTTGTGTTTCCGATGAAACCATCGTTTAGGGGCAGCTGGTCTCGGCAGGGATCAATCCCCAGGGAGGGTTCTGACTGTGCAAGTGCTCAGCCTTTATGAGGAAGGTCAGCGGGAAGCGGAGCGTCACAAGTGGATTCAGAGTCAGAAGTACGGCCGTGATTTAGGCTCGGAAGCGCTCGAAGACTGGTACACACGGTACTGGCCCTTGTTTTGCCGGCTGAAGTGTCTGGAACATCTTCATGGTTGGCGCAGTTGGAATGAATTTGCCCCCGAGGATTTCGGATTGATTGGCAAACTCCTGCGAGATGGCGACCTGTTGCTGGAAATGATTTTGGATCGGGCCCATGCTGGAATGGAAAACCTGGACATTCTTGTCTGGGCTCATGAATGGAATCTGCCCATGAAGCGGATTATTTACATTCTTGAGCAATTGAATCTCAACCGCGCTCAGTTGTCGCCCGATGAACCGCCGCAGTTTGCGCAGCCGCGGACGATTCAAAACGAATCGGTAGACTGACGATTGGCCGATGGACTCTCGCACGGAAGACGGGGAGCCCGCGCACGCGTCTGATGCTGTCAATTCCCATGAAGTCGCCTCGTCTGGAGCCGAGACTTCGGGATTGTTTTCCGCGTTACGCATCGTGGCCAGTTCGACGCTGGTCAGCCGTATTCTCGGGATGTTTCGGGAGATCGCCTCGGCCCAGTTGTTCGGTCTCGGTCCGACCTGGGATGCGTTTTCTTTCGCCTTCGTAATTCCGAATCTGTCGCGGCGATTATTTGGCGAGGGGGCGCTATCA
>JAFEBR010000220.1 GCA_018242565.1 Planctomycetota bacterium
TATCCGCAGAGCTACAACGAATTCGAGTACGTCTGGAGAGTAGACAACTCGAATGCTCATGCGGAATGGGGCATCCGACTCATCCCGACGTCACTACTCGACGATGACTCCATCCTCATGCCACCATCCCTGTGGCCGAATACAGAGTCTACCGCGGTCTCTGGATGGGCAATAGCCCTTCACGCTGATATCGGTCAAGCTCAGCCTGACTGATTACCCACTGAGGATAGGCTCCCCGCCCAGACTTTCGCTTTTCCGCCCTGATTCTCCCAAGCCGCGCCCACTCCCGGACCGTAAACGCGGCTTTGCCGACCGCTGCTGCAAATTGGTCGACCTCATACCACTCCCGCACCTGCTGCCGTTCGACCAGCACGTGCAGCATGGCCTCGATGCGTTCAATTCTCGAAGTCAGTTCTATGTCCATATTCTTTCAGCCCTGCCGAGATGATGGCCGCGAATTCTTCGTCGCAGTCCTCCCATTCCCATTCAAACAAACACCCCTGAATGACGGCCCGGCACTGCTGCGCCAAGCGAAGCGCTACTGATTGCAGGTACCGGGCGTCGTCCGAACTCCGTTCGATGTGCATGGTCGGCACTTCAGTTCACACGGCCGTTGTTCGGTGTCTCCGAAACGTCATCGTCGTCGGTCGGTTCGAATCGCACCTTGAGCGCCGTCCAGAAGTCTTTCTTGCAGAAGAAACCCTTGAGGCCGAATTCAAGAGTTACCTGGACGCCCTCGCCACGGGCCTTACACCAGACACACGTTCCCACGTCACATTTTTCAATTGTCGCCAACATTTTCTGTTCTTTCATTTTGGGGAGTGAAAATTGCACCAGTTGATACCGCGCTACTGTTGATGACGGAATACGGTCCTCAAATTACGTCCATACGAACTCCTTTCCATCGGTAGGGTTGCTTGTTCTCGACTCTCTGCCTGTTGGGACGACTCCGAAACCGCGCCCAAATTACGGAGCAGACGCGCAGCTTGCCCCGACATCCACGAGTCACCAATCGTTCGATCTTCCTTCAATCACCGGCACCGCTATGGCTAGCATCTCCATGATCTTCCGCCGTTCGTTTTCGCTGATATCCCCGACCGCGAAGTCAAACATCACTTCTCGAATAAAGACTTCGGCGGCCGTCGTCCGATCTGGCCCAACGGGGTGGTCACCAATCATCCTTGCCAACTCCAGCCGCTGTTCAATTCGACGGTCGTGAATGCGCTGTTGCAGGGCAGATTTTTCTGACATGGACCTCGGCCCTTTGAGGAGCGGGGAGATTTCTATCGCGACAGCCGTCACTGAGAACGTTGATCGGGAACTGGTCCAGTTGCCGTATCGAGAAGAGTCAGGATCGTTTCCTGAATGTGCGGACGCAGGTGCGGCCAAACGTTCGCGATGGCCATGACCAATGGTGACAGGGAAGTAGCCATGTTGTGCCCGCAATGCGAACAAGAATGGACCTCATTGGATTGCCGTAAGTCATTCACAGTTTCAGGTGTCATTGTCGGCCTCCTCAGTGCCACTGTTCAAATAAATCCAAGTGTGTGCCATATCGAGTGCCTTCGCGGCTAAAGGCAGATCCTCTCGCCCGAATTGCAACGATTCCTTCCACACATCGCCATTCCGATACAGCCGGCACAGGGTTGTTTGGTGTCGAACTCGCGACTTCGATTGAGTACGCCAGATGCGACATTTCACCAGCCCCAGTCGAATTTCATGCACAGGGGTTTGGGACATGTTTCATTTCTCCGTTCACTGAGATGCTCCAGGATGCTGAACTCTTACAGGTAGCGTGTCCGCATGGACTTCATGGAACTCAATTTACTGCACAACAGCCGAGACTCCCAAAAAATGACACCGCTTTTGGCACGTCACGGCGTAGCAACCGTCGAGAAAATGAGCCTCGCATTGCAAACACGTTGGTCGACACGTGACTGACCGAGACCAGTGCCTTCTGGCCCGATATCGTGATTGTCTGTTGATCGTCAGAGTGCCGTGTGGGCAACTGATGCCGTTTCTGGATCGGTTCAGATCCATGATTCGCGGCGATCGGGTCGCGCAACCGTATGGCTCGAGGTGTTACGCAACGAGTCGGCCCGGCGCCAGACTTGTTTGGCCGGTCATCGGTAAAGCGCGGCCCGACGCGGGTGCCAGCTGAGGTGCCATTTATTTCCTTCCACCCGGGACTTCGTCGACCCTGTGTGGATTTGTCAATCTCCGGTTCCACCTGAGAAGCCGAATCCGAAGGGCTGATCATGCAATTTACCGACCGCGATGTCGCACTCCTTGGCGCACTCAGCACTCACATCCGCCTGATCACCGTTGAACAGGCAGCCCTCGGCTGGTGGCCCGAAACAGTGACTGGTCCGCAAAACGCAGCAGACAGACTGAAGTTGCTGGTAAATTCGGGATACCTTGCCCGCCTCACCGTGCTGGCCAGGCCACTTCCCGAAATCAGTCGCCCCGTCGTACACTGGTCGCCCGGAGAGTATCTCCCCGATTTTGGGAGCGTCGCGTGGCGGTTGCAAAAACGCTGGCAATTTCCCGCACGGCAAACGACAATTTTCGTCGCCACAGCACGGGCGGCCGGAATGTTCGGCGGCCATTCAAAAGGGGCCCTCCGGCGGCAGTTTCAGGCTGGACATGATTTGGGCGTCACGCAAGTGTACGTCTGCATCAGTCGCTACAATCCGTCGCTCCTCCGGTGGTGGATCGGCGAAGACTGTTTAGCTCCTGTTCGCCGCCGCCAAAAACTTCCCGATGCGGTTCTCTCCTGCTCGCCAGATATGTTACCTTATTTGGTGCTTGAATTTGGTGGAGCGTACGATAAAACCCGGGTCCAGGATTTTCACGAAGACTGCGAAGCCCGAGGCTTGCCCTATGAAATCTGGTAACCGATGCCTCGACACCCAAGTCGCAACCCCAGACTCCAGGATCGTGACTACGAAATCCTGCAGCACGTCCTGCGCTATCGAATTACAACCCCGGAAGTCCTGCATCGTCTGTTCTTCGACGATTCGGAACGCAATGCAGTCACAAAGGTCACGTCGCGCCTCATCAGTCTGGACTTTCTTCAAAGCCATCCACTATTCGCAGGTCGTACGTACCTGAATCTGGGTAGCAAAGGGGCGAAGATTTGCGGTGTATCTTCCCGCAAGACAGGCTCACTTGGTCCCCAGGCGCTGTATATCGAGTACGGTACCCTCGCCTACTGCCAATTGGGACCTGTCCTGCGAGAGAGGATGCGGGTCAGTGACCTCAGTCATCGCAATCCGTCGCTTCTTGCTCGCGGATTGGATTCCAGTCACTATTACTTGGACATCGACGACGGCGCGAAGCGATTTGGCCTGATTCGAGTCGACGGCGGAGGAGACGTGGCTCACGTCGTTCGCAAATGCCGTCAGGACATCGAAGCTCGCGAGGAGATTCCTGCATTTCGGGAACTGATCTATCAGGGTGCCTTCCTGATCGCGGTTGTCACCCTCTCCGACGAAAAGCGAGCCGCTCTGGAGCGCGAACTTCGGACAGTCGCGACTCCTGTCGCCTTTCGAGTCGAAGTTGTTCCCGATCTTCGCCAATTATTGGCCGCCCACTATGCCTAAATCTGATCATCCGTGGTGGCGGAAGTTCTTCTCCAAAAGCTGGAGCCGGACTCTCCGCCAATCGGTCGACAATCCGCTGCAAACAGAGCGGCTCCCCGCGGATGCAGCACCGGAATTCGACTATCCGGTACAAAGCGAATCACGGGCCGCCTCACGATACATCACGTTCAAAGCCTGCTTGTTCACGCTTCTGCCCACCGCGGTCTTCGCCGTTCTCGTACGCTGTATGACCTTTCTGGCGACAGACCTTCTGGTGCTTTCCTTTGTCAGCAGCGTCGCCTATCTCGCATACCACCTGGCCCCGCCTGAACCGCTCTTACGAAAACTGGCTTTTGCCATGGCGGGAATGCTGCTTTCTTTTCTGTTACTTACGCTCCTGCCACTGACGATGGCATGCTGTTCTGTAGCCACGATCGGAATTCTAATTCTCGCCGACCGATTTGCGACTCATTGCATTTCGCTGGCTACGGCCGCCCCGACAGCTCGGGCTACCGCATTCGAGATTCGCAGGCTATGGTGCGATCGTTTCGCGACCCTGCAACGCCCACTACGTGGAGCCGAGCTCTATCCGTTCGGTTTTATCACTGTTTTGCTCCTTGTCAGTTTTTGGATTCAGTACTTCCAGGCCGTCGATCGGCCACGTGATCCCCACAACTTACTCCAAGCTTTCCTGTGGCCATCGGCCCTGACGATTGGTGGAACGTTGCTCGTCGAAATCGGCGTCGCCTTTCTCTATCAGCGTCGCCCGACCTCCTTCTTGCAGATGATTCCGGCGTTGTGGTGTGCACTCGTTGACTGGCACTGCTACAACAGCCGCGAGTCGTCAGCGCTCGGAATCCATCGAACACCAGCCGGATCAAACGCCGCGCGACGACGTCTGTTACTTGGCGTCTTTTTTCTCTGGTTTCTAGTGTTCACCTCGATCCACGCCCAGTTTCCACAGCGACATCAAAACGAGGCGGACGTAGCTGATGCTCCTACCCCCCTCCAGCTAACGCCAGTTGAACAACATTACGTGGATCACCTCAGTGAATCCGATGCGGAAGCTTACCGGCGTGACAGAGCGGCCGCGATTGCCATCCCACGTCCCCGATTACAACCGGCTGCAACAAGCGGAGCATATTCACCGTTCACCTCCACTGACGGTTCCGACGCCGCCGCGACCATTTTCGCACCTTGGTACACACAACTGTTGAACGTTGCATATCAATTCTTTCTGGTGATTTATTTTTTCCTTAAATTGGGCCTGCTCGCTGCTGCTTTCACTGCCACCGCGATCTTTGCAGCGACGGCTCGCGTCGTAACGATTTGGAACCGCGGATCCTCGGATTCGCGAGTCTTCAACACGGCCAACTGGGACCATCTTGTAGCCCGCATCCAGAACTCGTCAGACCCCACCGAGCAAAACAGTCTGATACTTGGCGTAAACGCTGCTGACGATTCTCCGGTACTTGTTCCACGGGACGTGTTTCGCGAACACGCTCATATCTTAGGTGATAGCGGATCCGGAAAAACGAGTTTGGGCATCATGCCTTTGATGATGCAGCTTCTTCGCCAGGGCACCTGTTCGGTTATCGTCATTGACCTCAAAGCGGACGACCAGGTGCTTTTTGAAACAATTTCACGCGAAGCCGCAGCTGTCGGCCGACGCTTTCAATCTCTCGAACCCGAACATCCCGGCTTTCCTTTCCGCTGGTTCACCACAGAGGTAGGACGCGCTACTTATGCTTTCAACCCGCTCCGGCAATCATTTCTGCAAAACCTGCGTGACGACCAGAGAACCGATTTGCTTACCGCCGCCTTGGGA
>JAFEBR010000221.1 GCA_018242565.1 Planctomycetota bacterium
CAGGGCCAGCAACAACAGGCCGGCGGCCCACAGAATTACCCCAGATCGGTTCCAGAATCGCATGCGGTCCAGTGCCTTTCGTATCGAAGATGTGCGGTCGCGAGCTCACTGGTTACCCAGTCGCCGACAGCTCAGTTTCATGAAAATGATGATTTTGTCGTTTTATAGAGAAATGCAAGACGAGGGTGAGGCTGTGGTGCCTGCGCTCGACGGAGTCATTCAGACCAGCCCTCGGTGATTCGTGCGAGCGCATGAGTTCTTAACGGGCGGGATGCCTGCTGATCATGGCAGTTGCTGCGGCGGCCGGTGGAAGGTGCCCGAAATGGTTCGGCATTATTTACCCGGGGGTGCCGGTACGACCGAAAAGTTCCTGCGCCGGGGAGCTTCCAGGTAGCGGAAACCTGTGTTGGGATTGTTCTTGTCAAACGCAAAGGCGTCGCGATTGTCGAGAAAGTGTTTGACGTACGCGATTGGAATGGCAAACCCCAGCCCTTCGCTGAACAGCAGTTTCATGTTGGTGACGCCGACAACCTCGCCCCGCAGGTTGAATAAGGGGCCGCCGCTATTGCCAGGATTGATCTCGGTGGTCGTCTGAATGTACGTGATGCCATTCATATTGCGGTTGCGCGTGCTGATAATCCCCTGCGAAACCGAGCGTTCCAGGCCGAGCGGGTTGCCGATGGCAAACACTTCGTCCCCTTCCCGCTGATCGTTGTCGTGCGCCAGGTAGACATGCTGAAACTTGATGTCCTTTTGCACGGGCACCTGCAGCAAGGCCAGGTCAAAATAAGGGTTCAACGCCACGATGACGACATCATCAATGCGACGACGGACAAACTCGCCGTTGGGGTTCTTGTGAAAGATCGTGACGGCGACTCGAGTTTCCTGTTCGACGACGTGATAGTTGGTCACACAGTGGCCGCGCTCATCGAGAATGAAACCTGACCCCAGCCCGCTGGGAGTTTGTACGAGCACGACCCCCTCGCCGAATTTCAGCGCCAGTTCCTTAATTGTCTTCACGGGCAGGTCCGCCGTGCTGTAGATTTCGTGCTTCTCGGATTTTGTGTCGGCCGCCGGCTTGTCACTCGCCGCCTGGGCCTGTCGTGACTTCACCCGCGCGATGGGAATGCGAACGATATCGACACCCACATCGACGACCAGTTCGGTCTCCGTTTCCTTAAGGACGTCTCCCTCAAGTTTCTGCCCTGTTTTCAGCTCGATGACCTCCGCGGCGCGAACGGCAGGGAGTGCCGACAGCAGACACACGAACACGCTGGCCAGTGCGACAGTCGATCTGCGGATCAAGGGGAGACCTCGTGAGGTGAATGATTGCGGAAACGGGAAGTGGAGTGAGAACCGGTGCAGCCGGCGTGTCGCGCCGGCTGCCAGGCGACATTCCGAATGTCAGTTTTTATAAATGTCGTGGCATTTCAGGCATGCCTTGTCGTACGTGTCGAGCAAGCCCGTGTATGCTTTGAAATCATTGTCTTTGGCGGCTGTTACGATGCCGAGTGCCGACTGCGAGATGGTGTGGGCAAAGTTCTTATAGTCGTCAGCGTCATGACTGTCGTAGTCGGGTGTGGTAATCACCCGCGCCAGCACGGCGAGCACGCTGGCTTCCTGCGTGACCTTCGCCGCTTCCTTTTTGAAGATCGACTCGGCGTTGATGTCTGATTTCATCCAGTTCTTGATGCGTTCCATCCGCAGCATAAGGTAGCGGCGGTCGGCGATCTCGCTGAAGTTGACATGCTCGGCGGCGTCGGCCACATCGGGCGGTTTGCTGCCACTCAGCAGCGACTCGAGCTTGTCGTACGCATCTTTGGCCTTCTTGTAAAACTGTGGTCCATTGTTTTTACTCTCAGCGGCCACGGTCGAAGCCGTGTCGCGAACGAATTTCGCGTTCGTTTTCCAACTCGGCGAATCGGGCACATCGGGGGCAATCGCGGCCATGACGGCCATCACGGCGGCATCGACGCGCAGTTGTTTGTAAGTGCTGTCGTAACGCCCTTTGTCCTGTAACTGGGCGGTCAGCTTGTTCTTCAAGGACTTGGTTTCGTCCGCGAGCACTTCGCCGTTGATCAGCGATTTCCAGTCGATGGCTCCGGCTTTGGCCGATTCGGCTGGCTTTTCGACCGTGGTCGGAGTGGAGGGGGCCGCAGCACTTGGTTGCCCTGCGTCAGGCATGGCAGCCGGAGCAGGATTGGCACCCGCTGCGGCTCCCGATTCGGCCAGCACCGACAACGGTTGCTTCAACCAGACGTCCGGCCAGACATCTTTGGGGATCTCGCCAATGTGAGCGCCGTCTCCCCCTTTGCCTGATTTTCGGCCTGTTCCCGATTTCTTAGGTTTGGCGGGCGCTTCTTCCTGGTCGTCGGCAGGTTCCGCGGCCGAGTCGCGTGCGGCCGTCTCGGGTTTATCCGTCGTACCGGAAGAGCAGCCGGAAAATCCGACCAAGGACAGCGCCAGCCCACAGGCCAATCCGCAGGAAACAGAAATCAGAGGTCGAGTTACTGTCAGTTGCATAACCAAGTCCCCGGGACACCCCGGACCAGCGAGGGAATCCGACAGAATCGCCTGTCGCCTCAGTCTGTTGCGGAGTTACCAGTGCTGTTCAGCATTATGGAACGGTAGAGATTTCGGTGCAATAGCCGTAGGCCCACAGCCTCGTCGAGAGGAACATGCAGACTTGAATTCGGCAGGGTTCGAAACGGCCGAAACCACGATATCTGTCGAGCGCAAAATACGCTTGATGCGACGTCAACTCACGGAGAATCGTGGTCGCCGGCCCGGTGAATCAGAACCGATTTGAGTTTGCCCCACTCCACTTCAATGGCACAAAGGCGGCAAAGCACTTGCCGACGGTGTACGGTCCTGCCGGAACCCACGCCAGAGAGTAATAACCCGTGCGCCCTATTTGCCGGCGTCAACCGGCTTCACAGAGGCGCTTTCCGCGACAGGCGTTTTGACAATCACCAGGACCCGAAACACACGCGGGTCAAGACCGGGTGTCGGACCTGCACTTTCGGGGCGCACCCCCGCTCTGGTGGAATCATTCTCGGCGGCCTCTGTCGGCGTCGTCCCGCCAGTTTCCGAAGTCGCCGGGGCGCTCGGATCGTCAGGTTTCGAATCTCCCGGCAATTCCAGCCGCAGTCCGGCCGGAAGCTCAACTTTGACCAGCCGTGAGGCGTCTTCGAGAGCGGACTTCTGGTTCGGCCGCACAGCGGACTGTTTCACTGTCTCATTCGAGAGGTCGAACCACCGTTTGAGTTGTCGCGAGGTAAATGCTCGCGCCGGCCGGGATGGCTCTTTACCACCGGCGACTGACACGGCTCCAGGTTGTTCCGGGGCTTTGTCGCCCTTTTTCGCAGTTGGCTGTCGTGGGGCAGTCGTGTTAATCACCTCGGCGACTTCGTTCACCATCGACTCGATTTTTCTTCTCCACGGGTCGCCGAAGTCTTTCAAATAGACCGCTGGCTGGGGATACAGTTGGATTTTCGATTCACGACCTTTCAGTAACTCGGAAAACACGGCGACGAGTTGTGCTTTATCAGTCACCGCCACGACAATGCCCTGGAGATGAGAGTTGTCGTCCGCAGCCGGCCGACCAGCGTTCTCGTGGGGAAACGGTTCCAATCCCGTATCGGGGCGGCCTTCATCTTTGACATGAAAATTGAGCAGCAGTTTTTGGAGCAGCGCCTGCTGGTTGATTGAATCCACCTGAACCACCAGCACGGCCACATCAGGTCGATTCTGCTCCGGTTGATCGAGATTCGCAAAAGCGATCTCCACTGATTGTGCCGCCTTGTCCTGTGGATCAGTCAGGGGGATATCGTCATCGGTGTCGCGGTCAACATACAGTTCCTCTTTCGGAGGCAAATCGTCGACGGGGAGCGTTTCTGCACGTGGAGGGTCCAACTCGGGTTCGGTGGATCTTGGCGTGTTGACCACGAATTCATTTTGACGCGGCGTGTCGCTGGGCACCTTGACGTTTGACTGTCCAACCGGGTTGGTGTCTGCGACTGGCCGTGGTATTGAAGGTTCTGGCTCAGGTCGCAGCAGATACAGGCCGACAGACAGCAGCAGCATGGCAGCGGAACCGCAGCAGATTGCGGCCATGCGCATCGGAAACGTTTTGCGGCGGAAGACCACTCGTGATTCGGGCAGCAGCATGCGGCGCTCGGCGACCTGCAGCACTTCGGCGGCAAACTCCTGTGGTACTTCCTGCCGGGGCAGGCCCTCGAAAACCCGGGACAGACGGCGAAAGTCGGCCAGCGCCTGTTTTCCCTCAGGATTCGTCTGCAGCCATTGCTCGACCCGCGTCCGCTCTTTGACGGTCAATTCGCCGTCAAAATAAGCGGACAGCAATTCTTCGGAAATCTCGTTGCTCATAGTGAAGTTTCAGATTTGTGGCACCGACCAGCCCTGGTCGCGGGGCGTCATGCGTCTGGTTCCTGCAGAATGTCCTGCAGGCGATCGCGCAATTCCGATCGCGCCCGGTGAATCCGGCTGCGAACGGTGCCGATCGGACATCCGACAATCTCGGCAATCTCCTCGTAGGACAAGTTTTCCATTTCCTTCAGCACTAAAACCGTTCGCTGCTCTTCAGCCAACTCGCCCAAAGCCGCTCGGACGGCGTCCTGGGTTTCATTGGTTTCCAGGGCATGTTCTGGTCGCGTTTCGGGGTGCCGGTCCGTCGGCTCGATGCCGGACTCTTCCCGACACGCTTCAATGGAGACCGGAACCCGGTGTCTTTTCCGTTTCAGACTGACCGCCGAATTCAGTGCGATTCGGAACAGCCAGGAATAAAACGCCGACTGGCCGCGAAACAGGTGCAGCTTTTGAAACGCCTGCACAAACGCCTCTTGCGCCACGTCGCGTGCATCCTCGACAGAGCCCAGCACAGAAATCAACGTGTTGAACAGCCGATTCTGGTAGCGCAGGACCAGATCTCCAAAGGCTTGAGTCTGGCCGCCAAGACATTCAGTAATGAGTTCTTGATCGGGTTTCGACACGTTATTTTCATGGTGCCAGGAATGAGACGGTTTGTCGACAGGAAAAGTTCCGTCTCCCCGGGCAGTTTTTCAGAGTTTTTCCGCCGCCGGACCGGTCGCCACGACGGGTAGCGGTGTGTGAATGTACAGGGAGTTCTTGGAAAAGGGCTCGATGGCAGGCTTCGGCAGGCCGATTTCGTATTTGACTGGCTGGTGATGGTCGGCCAGTTGCCGTTCCGGGTGGTACACCGAGTTGAATTTCCACAACATCCGCAGGAAGTTGGTCTGACCCTGAGCCAGCAGCTTCGCCGACAGCCAGAGCGTGTCTCGTAAAGCCGCAAATCCCAAGTGTTTGCGGTTCAAAACCTGCTGCGTTTTGACCAGTTCCTCGTAGAATCGGGCCAGAGGCAATTTGGTCGGCAGCACGGCATGCTGCACGTCAAACAACCGGTAGTCGCGGGTTGTGAAATTCCGCGACTCGGTCATCCAGGTTTCCGTCCCTGGGTAGGGCGTGTTGACCGTCATATGCACGATTTCAGGAATCGACAGGGCCCATTCCCGTACCACGGCGAAGCGGTGTTCATCCCAGGAGGGGTCGGCAATGATGTTGACCGCCACGATCAGCCCCAGCGATCGGGCATATTCCAGGGCTTCGAAATTGGTCCCCAGTTGCACCCGTTTCCGGAATTTCTGCAGGCCTTCATCGTCGACTGCTTCAAGTCCCAGAAACATGTACTCCAGTCCCAGCTTGCGCCACCGGGCGAAGACCTCTTTATTCCGCAGCAGCACGTCACCGCGTGTTTCGAGGTAGTACTGTTTCCGGATCCGCCGCTTTTCAATCGCGTCGGCGATCGCATGCCCGTGTTCGGGATGGATGAACGCCACGTCGTCGACGATGAACACCCCCGGTTCACGAACCCGGCTTAGATCTTCGACCGCCCGTTCCGGGCTGACTTTACGATAACTGCGTCCGTAAAAGGTCCAGGCACTGCAGAAGACGCAATCCCACGGACAACCGCGCGAGAATTCGATTGATGCGCACGGGTCCAATGAGCCAATGAAGTACTTCTTGCGCTGCCGGATCAGGTCGCGGGCGGGCAACAGATCATCGAGGCTGTGGATGAGTTGCGGAGGCGGACCTTCGCCTTCCCGGGTGACGAGTCCCGGCACTGTTTCCAGTTCGGCCGATTGATCGGCCCAGACTTCGAGCAGACGCGGAACGATCGCTTCGCCTTCCCCCCGCAGAATGCAGTGCAGTGCCCCCTGGGCATGTTCGAGCACTTCGCGGGCCACAAAGCTGGCGCTGTGTCCCCCGGCGAACAACAGCGCATCGGGCAGTAATTCGTGGGTGTCACGAGCCAGGTCGATCACCTGCGGAACGTTCGCCAGGTAATTCAAGGAATACCCGACCGCCTGGGGACGCCAGTCGCGGATCGTGCGGAAATACTCGACGGCAGGAAACACCTGCAGGTCGAGAATCTGGACGTCATGGCCCGCCTGTCGGCACGCCTCGGCGATCAATTCCAGGCCCAGTGGTTCGAGTCGCAGGTACAACTCGGAATACATCAGACTGCCAGGGTGCACCAGCAGGATTTTCATCAGCCGTCCCTCCCCCTGTGCCGCATCGCCCTGTCAGCAGGGCGCGGCGGCCGTATGAAGTCTGTTTCGCTCGGCACGGAAACAGGAACCAGGAAACGCGGTCGTGGCCACGCGTGATGCAACTGCAACCGACGGACTGACGTGCATCCTGCCAGGCTCGCCATCCGGACTGGGGTGCTCTGCCCCGGGCCGCTGACGGGCTGAATCAATCGATCCCGCGTGACCGCCACCAGCCTATTGCAAAATAGCCGGCAGCGAAAGCGAGCATCGTGCCGCAACAGTGCAGCACGACCGACAGATCAGGTTCGGGGCGATTCAGAATCTGATCGTAGGCGATCAGCGCCCAGGCGTGCGGCGTGACGAGTCCGAGCTTCTGCATGAATTCAGGTTGCCAACTGCGCGGCATCATACAGCCCGAAATCCCGGCCATCGTCAGCACCAGGAAATTCCCGTAGGCAGTCACCTGAGCTTCGGTTCGCACGAGTGACGCCACCAGCAGGCCCAGCGCCGTGGCGGCCGTCGAGGTACAGAACATGACTGGCAGCAGCATCCAGGGGGTGTGGCCCCAGTCCATCCCGAACAGCAGTTTTCCCGCCAGGAACAGCAGCGAGGTTTGCACGAGTGAAATGATGAAAAACGGAATCGTCTTGCCGATCATCATTCCGGGACGGCTGATGGGCGCCAGCCGAAGACGGTTTAACGTTCCCATGTCGTGTTCCCCGATGAACGAACGGGCCATGAAGCTCATGATGAAAAACACGAACATCACTGTGTAGCCTGGAACGACCGTCTGGTACACCACCACGTTGATGCTGGGCGGATCGGGCTTGTTCTTTAAAAAATCGGGAAGTTCCTCGGTCTCGGTCTCGGTCGGTGTCGTGCGGCTCTTCAAGGCGGCCAGTTCGATCTGCCGTTTGAGTTTGGCATTCTTCTCGAGGACCGTCGGCGAAATCGTCTTCACCGTAATGCTGAGCACGACAATCTCGAGCAGGTTCGAAGCGTTGGCCAGAAACGGGCCCGCCTCGACCGCGACATCGAGTGCTTTGACGTTCCCCTGCAGGCGTCCCCCTTCGGGCCGCACGATGTCGATCACTTCCAGTTCTTCGACCAGCGTGTGATATTTGGGGCCGATGTGGACCAGCACGTGAATTTTATCTTCCGCCAGCGCCTGTCGGGCTGCCTTTTTGGTCGGGTACGACTCGGCCTCCAGCCCTTTCACAAGCTGCAAGGCTTCGACCAGTTGTCCCGACAACTCGGTCTTGTCGGCATCGACGATTCCGACTTTGTATTTTCGTGCGGCTTCCGCCTGGCTGAAGAGTTGTCCGGTTGAAGACCCGATGATGGCAATGAAGGCCAGCGGCAGCGCGATGAGGACGAACAGCGTGCGACGGTCTCGCGACAGCAGCAACAGGTCCTTTAGCGTGATCTGCAGAAAATTCATGGGTCAGTCTCTTAAACGGCGTCCCGTCAGCTCCAGGAACAGCCGTTCCAGATTGTACTCTTCGGTGTCAATGGCGAGCACCTCGGTGCCGGCCTGTTTGAGGATTTCCAGAATCAGTGTCATTCGATCGTTGATGGCAAACACCGAATCGCGACGCGAACGGGGTAGAATGACGTGTACCTCGTCGTCGGAAATCTCATCGACTTCGGCCAGACCGACCAGCCGCGGTCCCAATCGGGGTTTTGTCCCGTGGACTCGCAGTCGCACATCGGCTCGGTTCGCACTCAGCAGGTTGTCGAGCGTGCCGCATGTCAGCAGCTTGCCATGGTCGATGATCGCGATCCGCTGGCAAATCGCTTCGACTTCTTCCATGTAGTGGCTGGCGTAGATGACCGCGGTTCCCTCGGCACTGACCTGTTTGACGCAATCCAGCAGGTGCGATCGCGACTGGGGATCGACTCCGACGGTTGGTTCGTCGAGGATGACGAGCTTCGGCTGATGCAGCAGGGCCACACCAAAGTTGAGGCGCCGTTTCATCCCCCCGGAGAACGTGCCGGCGAAGCCGTTCGCGTTCTGCATCAGCCCGGTCTGATCCAGAATCTTGTCGACCCGTTGCTGTAAAGTGGGACCCTTGATGCCGTAGAGACGACCAAAGAAATTCAGGTTCTCGCGGGCGGTCAGATCGGGATAGATCGCGAAGTCCTGCGGTACCAGCCCGAGCAGGTTCTTGATCTTGTGGAAGTGGGTTGACATCTTCCAGCCATCGAGCGTGATCGAGCCCGAGTCTGCCCGTTTCAGCCCGGCGATCATCGTCATCGTGGTGGATTTACCGGCTCCGTTCGGCCCCAGCAATCCAAACACTTCGCCTGTCTGAATTTCGAATGACAGCCCATTTACGGCGACAAAATCGCCGTAACTTTTGCGCAATTCGACAACTTCCAACAGACTCATCAGCTTGCATCCGTGCCTGAGCGGCCACAATTAGTAGCCGACGAACATAGCATGGGTCAGCAGAATTGTCAGCCCTGAGCTGGCTCCGACACGGATATTGTCGTTCAATCGGACGGGCAGAGATTCGACGATCGCCGCCACGATTGCCGCGGGGGCAATGCAGGCACATGCGATCCCCAGCGAAACTCCCGGCTGCGATTCAGCCCAGTACATTAACGCGGCCAGCGGAATCGAGCACAGGCAAAAACCGGCCAGTCCCGACCACGACTTGTGGCGATTCCAGGGCAGCTTGGGGCCCCGAAAGAGCTTCCCGGCCAAAGTCGCTGAACCGTCGCCAAATGCGATAATCGCCGTAACCGCAATCCCAATCTCTGGTTGCGATGGAAGGGCTAGAATCAGCCCCAGAGTGATCACCGCGTAGCTGATGACAGAAATCGGCCAACCGGCCGACTGTCCGCGACGTTCAAACAGTTTGGCGCGGGTGATGGCGTAAGCCGCGGCCGCTGCGATCACCACGACCAGAAAGGCCTGTGAATACCATCCCAGCGGGTCGGTGTGCGGTAAAATGGGCAAAGCGGCGGCCATGACACCGGGGGTCATATGGACCAGCCGACGTCGCCATTCCTGCGGCGTCAGTCGTGCCAAAACAGTCTGCCACCATCCCGTCGCCAACGTGTCCGTCGCCGAGGCTGTGACGGGCGCTGCGACCTGGGCCCCGGTTTCGGCCAGAATGGCCCGCGCTACGAGCGCGCCCGGCTGGTGTCGGCGGCCGGCCGTCTGAACCCGCTGGTCACGAACAATTGGGGACATCAGCGTCTTTCTCTCTTTGGCGGTGAGGGCGACTCACGATCGTCACTGTGCGATATCGACAGGTACCCGATAATTCGGGACAAACCGATTGAATCATTCACATAAATCTGGACGGAGTTCGGCCTCTGTCCAATCTGGCGTCTTCACGTCGTCTTCATAATTAGAACTGTTAAATCTTAACGCGGCGTTTTGAGCGCGGGACAGCCTGCTTTTCCCGAGGTGTGCCGATTTTTGGCCGAAAAAAGCCCGTTTCCCTCGTAATCCACTGCCAAAATCCTTGGATTCCACCCCGGTACAGACTCCGTAGGACGCAAACCGTATTTTAGCTTCGTAGTTTTTCCTGCTTTTCCTGATTAACCCAGATTGAAAATCCTGCGTCGGCGGGTTCGTATGCTGGGAACTGGACACGGCCCCGCACTGCGGCCCGGCCAGTGCAAAAAAAAGCCGCGATGTCGCATGAGCGACATCGCGGCTGGTTGAGTCTTGCGGTGACCAAAGTTCGGATTGGCGTTTCAGAGCATAGGCCGACCCAAAGTCACGATCTGGCTCCGGTTATTTCACACGCACCAGTTTTATAATCCGTCCGGAGACATTCCAGTCCTGCACATACAGGTTGCCGTCTTTGTCCCAGTACGACCCGTGCGTGCCACTGAAGATCCCTTCTACCCATTGCTCCTGGGGAATGCCATAGTTGCCCCCCTTGGCCGGATCAGGATTGTAGCCCAGCACCGCCATGATGGTGTTGGTCTTGTCAAGAATCACCACCCGCCCTTTCAGGTCGGGAACCGAAACATAGTCGCCATGCACGGCGACAGAGGTCGGCATCCCCAGGCCGGTGATCACTTCGCCTATGAATTCACCTTCCAGGCTGTAATGCAACAGGCGTCCCTTCGGTTCATGATTCCGGTCGCAGATCAACAAGCGGTTCGGTTCATACCGCGTGTCGAGGCACATGCCGTGAGCCGTGTTGAACTGCTGCATCTCATTGCCCTTGGTCCCGAAATGCTTCAGGTACTTGCCAGTCTTGTCGAACTTGAAGATGTGGTTGCTGGCATACCCGTCGGACAAAAAGATGTCGCCATTGGACGCGACTGTGATCGCTGTGGGTGCAAACTGCTTCAGGTCGAGGCCTGATTCCTTGGGGAAGGGCAGCTTGAGAACGATTTGACCCGACTCAGAGTTGAACTTGATCCCCTCGGCGTTGGCGTTGCGGGCACCATAGATGAATTCCCCGTCTGCTTCCGCCACGATTTTCATGTCATGGATGCGGGAATACTGGTCACCCACAAACCGGCGAATGACTTTACCATCGGGGGAAAACACGAATACGCCAGCGTCGGCACTCGTGTAGATGTTCCCCGCTTTATCGATGACCACGCTACCGTGCGTCGGTCCGATTTGTGATTTCCCCTCGGGGCTCAGTCCCCAGCCCGGCACGGTGTCGAACGTCATCAGGCCGCAGCCCATGCGGACGGGCTGAACCTTGTCGGCAGCCGAGGCGCTGACCAGCGGGGACAAGGCGAGGCACGCTGTGAGGAATAAGCACGAAATTTTCACGTTGAGGGCTCCTGTGAATTTCTGGGCATGACAGAGTGTCGGGCGAGCGCCGCGCTGTATCGAAAATCAGCTTTTGGCGATCAGCGGAATCAGGACGACGGGCCTGCACAGCGACGGCCGTCCAAGCCACCGTATTATGGAGCTGAAAGTCGGGTAATTCAACCACCACTGGTCGCGGGTCGTTTCAGGTCGGGTCGCATTCCCTGCGCGCCTGACCGGCAACACCTTTGCCTCGGATATCAGGTGACGTCGTCACCGGCTGCCAGCGGCGATTGTCGGCGCCGTTCCGTCGAGCTGCCGTGCCGGCCCGGAAACCG
>JAFEBR010000222.1 GCA_018242565.1 Planctomycetota bacterium
CCGAATAACGTGGTGCTGTCGGACACGCCGCGCCGCAGGGCAATCTTGCCGGAAGCGTACAGCGGCTTCTGGAGTGACAAGGGACCGACGCGATCACCATAACAGGCCATGCGGTCGGGATAACGGCAATCGCCTCGGAAAATCTGTCCCCCCAGCTCACCCGATCCGCGTCCACCGGCGAACTGCGTGGCACTGTAGCCAAAATCAAACCAGGGGCGCACGAGTCTCGTCGGCCGCTGCTCGCGGTTGTGACGGCCATCCCAGTGTGGGTCGCGGGCAAACGTCTGCACGGCCCCACCATTGACCGACACATCGTCGATCCAGAGTTCCGATCCCCGATCGGCACTTTTCATCACGGTCAGCAAACCAAATCGGTTGAATTGAGCACCGTCGGACCGGTGTGAGGCTTCGAGTTCACAGACCGCGGTGTGTGAACCGATGGTCGCCTTGATCACACCACGCTCCCCGTTGGCCTGCGGGTCGTACTGCAGACTCCAGTCGTGACTGGTATCGCAGGGAAAGCCAATCAAAGCCTGCCGCCCCGTCGCCGGGTCGGTTCGGGACGGAAACGGCACCGTGTCTCCGCCGGCGCGCCACTTCGACGTACAGTATTCGACGTAGGCAAAGAACTTCTCACCACGGCCATTCAGCCGCAGCGCCAGGGAATTCGGAGTCCGCCATTCATTGACCGACTCGGCGTTAAAAAAGCCGAGCAAGACGTGGGTCCCCCCGCGACCGACGCAGAGCTTGCCTTGCGCCCGCAGTGGTTGGTCGAACTGGGCCTTCTCGATGACCTGGCCATAAAACGCGGCTTCCCCCGCGGGACTGATGAAGCCCCCCACTTCACCCACGTCGCTGCCACCGGCGTGCCGGGTGGCGGGGCTGAATCCGAAATCCTGCCGCACGACGACCGGTTCCCGGCTCTGGGCCGACCGATGATTGACGCCGTCCCAGCCGGGATCACGGTCAAAGGTCTCGGTCGTCGTCTTCCCGTTCGTTTCCGCTCCGCGGGACACCTGCGCGAGAGTGTGTCCGCTCAGCCAGGCTGCCACCGCCAGGCACAGTCCACACACCGCCGGTCGCGATTGTTGCCGCATGAACTCGAACATTGCTCTCCCCTTCGAATTCCAGGCTTCTGCCGAAACCACCCTGCACGCTTCCAGAGTCTGGGCACGACGGTTCGTGCGCTGTTGACCGCTGCGGATGCCTAACACTCCGTCAGGGTAACAAGATCGGCACGCTTTCTCGAATCCCAACGGACGCAAGGACAGACAGCCCAGGCACCATTGTCGGCCGTGCCTGGCAGTGACGGGCAGCCAGCCCGTTTCTTTCTCACGTGGCCATGCTGGGAAATCCGGAACCGGGCTGTATCATGGCGGGCTGGTGACAATCACTCAAACTCTGCCGCTCACACTGTTACAGGAAACATTTATGTTGCGCCGCCTGCTGTGTTGGAATCTGGTTGCTGTTGTCTGGCTGGCCTGTGCCTCCCCGGCACATTTGTTCGCCCAGGAACCGGCCCCCAAGGGAGAAGTCACCAAGTACAGTTTCGAAGACAGCAAGGTCTTCCCGGGCACGGTGCGCGATTACTGGGTGTACGTCCCCAAGCAGTACAATCCCGAGAAGCCGGCCTGCGTCTACGTGAATCAGGATGGAGTCCAATACAACGCCCCCGCGGTGTTCGACGAACTGATCCACAAGCAGGAAATGCCGGTCACGATCGGCGTGTTCATCATGCACGGCCGGGTCAAGGCACTGAACGACCAGGCCCTCGACCGCTTCAATCGCAGCTATGAGTACGACGGGTTGGGCGACGCCTATGCCCGGTTCCTGCTGGATGAAATCCTGCCGGAAGTTGAAAAGAAAACGGCCAGCGACGGCCGTCCCCTGCGTCTCTCGAAATCGGGCAATGATCGCTGCATCGCCGGCGCCTCCAGCGGGGCAATTTGCGCCTTCACGGCGGCCTGGGAACGCCCCGACGCCTTCACCCGCGTCTACAGTTCCATCGGCACCTACGTCGGGTTGCGCGGCGGCAACGTGTATCCCACGTTGATCCGCAAATACGAACCCAAGCCGATCCGCATTTTCCTGCAGGATGGCAGCAAAGACCTGAACATCTACGGCGGCGACTGGTGGATGGCTAACCAGGAAATGGAACGCTCGTTCGTGTTCGCCGGCTACGAAGTGAATCATGTGTGGGGCGAGGGGGGCCACGACGGCAAACACGCCACCGAGGTCTTCCCCGACGCCATGCGCTGGCTCTGGAAGGGTTGGCCGGCGCCCGTTCAGGCCGGGGCTGGTTCGAGTCAGTTGCGCGAAATCCTGATACCCGGCGAAAACTGGAAACTCGTCGCCGAAGGGTACAGATTCACCGAAGGCCCGGCGGTCAACGCGCGGGGCGAGGTGTTCTACAATGACGTCCCCGAAAGCAAGACGTTTCGAATCGGCACCGATGGCTCGGTCAGCGTGTTTCTCAATGATACGAAAAAGGGTGACGGGCAGGCGTTTGGTCCCGACGGCCGGTTGTATGCCGTGGCGGGGGGCACCGAGCAGATCCTCGCCTGGACACCGGACGGAAAATCCACCGTGTTCGCCGACGGCTTCCGCGGCAACGACCTGGTCGTTCGCCATGACGGGGGCGTGTATGTCACCCACCCCGGCTGGAACGGATCAGACCCCAGCCAGATCTGGTACATCAGCCCGAAAGGCGAAAAGAAGGTCGTGGATAAGGGGCTGCGCTTCTCGAACGGCTTGACGATGTCCCCCGATCAGTCATTGCTGTACGTCGCCGACAGCCGCTCGCATTGGGTGTACAGCTACCAGATCCTGCCCGATGGCAGCCTGGCCCACAAGCAAAAGTACTTTCACCTGCACGTTCCTGATACGGCCGACGACAGCGGAGCCGACGGGATGCGTGTGGATCGCGATGGCCGGCTGTACGTGGCGACCCGTCTGGGGCTCCAGGTGTGTGACCAGGCCGGACGCGTCAACTGCATCATCCCCACCCCCAACGGCAAGGTCTCGAACCTGTGCTTCGGAGGCGAAAATTTCGACACGATTTACGCCACCTGTGGCGACAAGGTCTATTCGCGGAAGGTGAAGGTCCGCGGCGCGTTCGGCTGGCAACCGCCACTCAAGCCAGCCGCGCCGCGGCTGTAATCGCGATCGCACTGTCGATCGCCGAAGCAAGACCAGTCCCTCCCGTCCGTGCGCCTCGCGCACGGACGTGTTGTTTTTTCAGGTCGGGCGCTGCGAATCGGTGTGCCGAGAATTCCAGGCGCATCTCGGGTCCCGGGAACCGGTCAGGACTCAAGCCCCAGGCAGACCCGGCGATAATCGGCCACCATCCGCTCCAATGAGAAGTGGCGCACGGCATGCGCGTGCCCGGCCCGACCGAACTCTTCGCGGAGGCTGGGGTTGCCTGCCAGTTCCACCAAAGCCTCGGCGAACGCCACCGCATTCTGCCGAGGGAGAAGCCGACCCGTCACCCCGTCGAGAACCTGTTCAGACGCCCCCCCGACATCCGTTGCGACAATCGGCAGGCCGGCCGCCAACGCTTCCAACGAAGCGTTCGGACACCCGGCCGGTTCCGAAATCTGCACAAATAGATCGAGCGTCCCCAGGAAACCGGGAATGTCGGTGACTTCACCACACCATTCCACCGGCAGATCACGAGCCAGCTTCCGCAATTCGGCGGCGTAGGCTTCAGAGCCTGTCTCCGGGGCCCCCGCGATGCGAAGTACGTATGGTGGCATGCGGGCGTGCGCCTGCTGGACGGCCTCCAGCAGATCTTCCAGCCGTTTCTGCGGACTGATGCGGGCCGAGGTCCCCAGCACCAACGGACTTCCCCTCGCCGCATGTACCATCGGCGGGGCCAATGGCACTCCGTTTGGAATGACATGCACCGGGGCCGTCAGCGACGACTCGGCGAGCGGCGCCTCGGCCGAGTATTTCACGATGACCCCGCGCAAACGTCGACCGTAGTCGGCCGGCGTGCGATAGGGCAACCCGGGCCGCGGGCGCGAGAAATACCGCTCCAGCGAGGCATAGTACATTTCGCCCGGGCTGACATCGAACACCGGCAGATCAAATAATCCGTCCGCCAGCAACACCTTGAGTTCGGGGATCAGGTTCCAGAAGACAACGCTCTGGGGGGGATCGTCATCGATGGCGTCGAGTAACCGCGACGCGATCTCGGCGGTATCCAGGGTGCCCACCGCCGGCAGAATGACCACGGGCACTCCCGCGGCGCGCAACGCCTGCAACCCCGGGGTGGTGTGGGTGGCCTCTTCCTGCACCACCGCCGCCCGCACCGGAATCCCCGCGCGAGCGAACGCCGTCAGTAATCGGCGCGCGCTCGACTGGGCGCCACCGGTCGAGAAATTGTTGGTGACGAGCCAGAGTCCGCGGCGTTCCGAACCTGACTGACGGCGGCGACGGTGAGCGGCGATCACCCGCGGATACAGCCAGTGATACCGCTCCGCCATCCGTTCCAGCGAGAAATCCGGCAGCAGCACCGGTCGACGTTCGCGGGGCAGATAGCACGCCAGGATCGCACGGGCAAACTCGTCAGGCGTGAAATCAACCGGCACGAGCCGCAGTGGCACCTCGGGCCCGAGCAACTCCCGCGTGCCCCCGACATCAGTGGCCACGACCGGCAAACCCGCCGACAGGGCTTCGACATACGCCAGACTCAAGCCTTCGTGGCCACTGGCGGAAATCAACACATCGGCCCCGGCAATAATCCGGGAGACATTTGCGACGCCCCCGAGCCAGGTGACACTGTCCTGCAGTCCAAGACGTTCGACACCCGCTTTGGTTTCGGCCACGACCCGCTGGGCCTCGGGGTGCACCGCGGCGGGTTCACCCGCCAGCAGCAACCGGACCCGCGTCTTACGGCCGAGCGACGCCAATTGCTGCTGGAGTGCCGCGACAATGGGGGGCAGCAGCGGAAACCGTTTTTGCGGTCGGGGATTGGCCAAGGTCAAGAGGACCAGGTCCTGGTCGTCGATCTGGTATTCTCGGCGGAAGGCCTGCCGCTGCTCAGGGTCGCAGCCCGCGCGGCCAATCTCCCGTGTGTCGATGCCGTTCCAGACTGTGCGCAGCGGTACCGGGCAGGTTGTCGCGGCGAATTCCCGTTCGACCGCCTGGGCGCAGGCGACCAGTAGGTCGCATTCGTCGAACTGCACTTCCGCCTGCCCGGCCTGCCAGCCTGAGCGCGTGTTGTGCACCGTGGCAACGACCGGGACGCCGGCCGCCGACACCTGCGCGAGATCGGCCCGGTCGAGCAGATGCGCGTGGACGATGTCACAGCCATCGGCGCGAATGATCTCCAACGCCTTGGCCACCCGGAAGGCGCGATCACGGGGCCAGCGCGACAGATCAATTGCCCCCGGCGGGGAGGGAAACGGTTCGCGAGTGGGCGAGCCAATCGAGACGACGCGGCAGTGAACTCCGGACCAGGCAAAGGCCCGCGCCAGATCGACGACCACTCGTTCGGCCCCGCCCCGCTGCAAGCTGGTAACGAATTGCGCGACCCGCAGTCCGATGGAAAACGGCAGATCGAGCGGGGCATATCGCACCAGGCGACACGGCCGTTGTTGCAGCGCCGCCTGCAGGCTCTGCTCCAGTGAGAGTGGGGGACGAATTGCGACTCCCACCTGCCGGGCCATGGCCGGGTCGAGCCAGACCGAAAGCACCGGAGGCAGAGCTGTCTCCGTGAGCAGCGAGCTGGCCAGATCGCCGGCTGTCTGCCGGTAGAATCTTCGCCATTGTGAGATGAGATCGAGATCACTGGGCCACCCCTGCTGGCCAGCGTTGGGAGCGTCGGGTGCGGGAGTGGGGTCTCCGTCGAGCAGCGACGCCAGGGGCCAGCCCAGGGCACAGACCGGTTGGCCGGTCGCACTGGCCGGCGGGGCCACCGTCGCGCGCTCGCCCCCGAACCAGCCTCCGGCCCGTACGAGCCAGACGGGGGCCCGCGCCGTGGTCAAGCGTGCGGCCAGGTCGGCAGGCTCGCGGCGGGAATAATCCTCAGCCGGATATCCCGCCTGCTGGGCCCCGCGCAGCGTCCGTTCCGCCAGGTGCGGAGCGAGAGTCGCGGCGCCAATCACAAGGACACTCATCCCCGAGTGCTTTTCAATGGTGGACATGGCACAGCATGATAGGGACTTGTCGAGCGATGATAAAACACACACGCGGCGCACGGAGACAAATCGGCCCAAGTGCAGCACGACGAGCCAGATCCGTGGGGCGAGTCCCTCGCGATGCCCGTTGGATGCCATTTGCGGACACACCGCAGACGGTGCCGCTGGCGAACGGACGTGGTGCGTTCGGCGAGAGTCCGGTCCGCGCAATTCAACACCCGGCACGCCTTGACCAGCGTTCGCTGGGCGCATCGACGCAGACTGATATGATGGGGGCTTGTCGCGAACAGACTGAGCGGCAGCTTGAAATTTGATGACAGTCGCGCCCGGACGAGCGCTTCGTCCGTTCCACGTGAATTCATAGACCCTGGAGATGTCCACATGATGCCGGCTCGCAACAGACGCGAATTCCTGAAATCGACCGCCGCTATTGGAGTAGGAGCCTGGATCGCTGGCCCCGACCTCGCCGCCGCCGCTCAACGCTCGGCCAATGAGCAGATCAACATCGCCTGTATCGGCGTCGGGGGCAAAGGCTCGAGTGATACCGATCATGCGGGCAACCACGGCAACATCGTGGCGCTGTGCGATATTGACGACAATCACCTGGGGGCCAAGGCGGCCAAGTTTCCCCAGGCCCGTAAATTCAACGATTTTCGGAAGATGTTCGACGATCTGTCCAAGCAGATTGATGCCGTCACCGTGAGTACCCCCGATCACACTCACGCCGCCGCGTCGATGCAGGCCATTAAACTTGGCAAGCACGTGTACACCCAGAAGCCCTTGACCTTCAGCGTTTATGAAGCGCGGGCGTTACGCGAAGAAGCCAAAAAACGGGGCGTCTGCACCCAGATGGGAACCCAGGGGGGCTCACTCGATGGGTTTCGCTCGGCGGTCGAAGTGCTGCGCGCCGGGGCGATCGGCGCTGTTCGGGAAGTTCATGTCTGGACCGACCGTTGTGGACGGTTCTGGAAGCAGGCGCCCGATGTCGTGGCCCGGCCCATCGACAAACCCGCCGTGCCGGCTCATGTGCACTGGAATGAATTCCTCGGCCCGGCCCCCGAACGGCCGTATTCTCCGCTGTACCACCCGTTTGCCTGGCGGGGCTGGCGCGATTTCGGCACCGGGGCCCTGGGAGATATGGCCTGCCATCTGGCCAACATGCCGTTTTACGCCCTGAACCTGGGCTATCCGTCGAGCATCACCGCCGAAAACTCGGCCGTGAATCCCGAAACGTTTCAGCAGTGGGCCACGATTCGCTATGAATTCCCGGCCCGTGGCAATCTGGCGCCCGTCTCGCTGGTCTGGTGGGAAGGCATTCGCAATGGGCAGCGCAACTTGCCTCCGGCCGACCTGTTTCTGGGACAGCCCCAACCCGAAAACGGAATTCTCTGCATCGGCGAGAAAGGCACGCTGTTCACCACCCACGCGCAGGGGGGCGACTACAAACTGCTGCCGGGCGACAAATTCGAGGGCTTTAAGGCTCCCGAGAAAACGCTGCCACGGCTGGGGTCGACCGATGCCAATTCCGACGACAGCCAGAAGAAAGAATGGATCGCCGCCTGCAAAGCGGGCAAGCCCGACGCGGCGCTCTGCAATTTCGAACACGCCGGCCTGCTGACCGAAGCGGTGCTGCTGGGCAACGTGGCAATTCTGGCGGGCAAGAAAATCGAGTGGGATGGTGCCGCCATGAAAGTCACCAACCTGCCCGCCGCCAATCAGTACCTGCACCGGGAATACCGTAAAGGCTGGACGCTCTAAGCCGCAGCGATGGCGGTGTGCGCCGGCCTGCAAGGTCGTGGCCACATCGCGATCGTCCTGTCGCACGAATACCAACCGTCGAGCCGTCCGTGCACGGGCGGCTCGACGGTTTTATTTTTGTGCCGCGCTGTGATTGCCTGCGAACGGTCGCGGTGTACAGATCCCAGATCGTCGGCCCTGTGCTTAAATCGGATTTCGCAAAATCAAGGTCTTGCCAGCCGTCCGGGGGGCTGATACGATTCGAGACGTTGAGTCTGTGGCTCGACATGCCTCTGCCATGTTCGTCACGGGCCTCGTATTGTTGACCCTATAAAAATCCGCAGGGAACCGGAGTTTTCGCCTCGGCCGCGTGTATATCCGACGTTCGCTCAGCGAACTTTCGGCTCACACAACCCGAGCGATGGTTCCCACGTTGTATCGCGGGTTCAAACAATAAGGCCTGAACGGCATTACGGTGGAGGCGTTTTTCTGCGCCCCCTGCCCCGCGGCACAAGGCCCGCGTCAGGCGCGAAGGGCTCGTCTGGACCCCACGGGCTGTTGGCCGGAGTGTCTGCCGTCTGACAGCGAGCGCGGCAGGTCAGCGGACGGTAATTCCGGGTGGCAGGTCACCCGCCCCCAGGCCATTGCCAAATTCGCAATCGTCGAATACCACCTGGCTGGCACGCAGCGCGTTGAGCCCCATTTTTGCTTCGGTCCGGAACAGGAATCGTTGCCGGGGGACTTTGACGTTCTGGAACAGCACGTTGTTGAGCACCCCTTGAAACTGCGTGAACGGCGGCCCGCCCCGGGGATCATCGGTAAACACGTCCCAGTCGACAAATGCGGCGTCGGTCATCGTGGCCCCCTCCTTGATGGGTTGATTGATGAACAGAACCTGGGTGCCGTCAATGTCTTCTCCCTTCAGCCCATACACGACGATGTTCTGCATCTCGCCCCACGTCTGGTAGACGTCGGGGTGATGCTGGTGCGCGAGCGCCTTCATCCGCATGCTTTCCACCTCACACTGAATGACCGCCTGCGAACGCTGATAAGCGTCCAGCGCATCTTTCACCACACAGTTGCGGGCCAACAGGGCATTCACCACACCATAAGCGAAATTCTCGACCCGACAATCGGTGGCCCAGACATTCGAGCGCCAGGGGGGGACGTCACGCGGTTCCAGCATCTCGGCTTTGATCAGGCAGGCGTCGTACCATTGATTCGCTCCGCGCGTGGCTGACGATTCATTGATGTACGAATACGTATCCGGGCGGAAGGTCAGATTCCGCCAGTGAATCCGGCCCACCCGAGGCTGCAGCCGATCATTCTGCCCGTCCCCCGCGATTTCCACCTGGCTGCGATCTAACCCCGGCGCAGGCTCGACTACGATCCAGCGTTCATTCTGGACGATCGGCAAGGTCGCCCGATCGGGGCGGTATTGCCCCGCCTCGACGATGACGACCCGCCCTCCCCGCGCGCCCCCCGCCAGGGTCAGCGCCTTTCCGAGCGTCTTGACCGGTTGCTCGCTGGTCCCCGCAGCCGACTCGCTGCCGCTCGTTCCCGCGACATAAAACGTCGCGGGGACAAAACTGTTCTTGGAATTCGCAAACAGCCACAGCGAGTGTTCTCCGTTGGTCGTTTCGGTATTGCTGGTCGTGACGAACGGAATGTCTCCCTGCAGGACCCGTGACCTGCCCGTCCGTGGCGTGGCAATCGCCCGCACTTCCAGCAGTCCGTCGGGAAAGTCGGCGGCACGTACGGTCACCCAGTATTCGACCACCTTCGTTTCGGAATTCCGGGTGGGCTGGGGAACATCGATCCAGGCCCCCCCGTTGGCCGAGAATGAGACTTTCTCGATCCCCGCACTATGAAAGGCCACGATGCCGATCTGCATCTGGGTATCGAACGTCTGGTACGGCACAACATCCCAGCGGGCGATCACCTTGGTCTCGGCGTCGTCTCCCGTCCCGCGGTCAGCGGGGCTGGGTGTCGGTTCCGTGAAGCCCGCTCCCGGAACCAGCACCGGCCCCGAGACTTGTTTTTCCGCCTGAGCGGCCTGCCCCTGGTTCGGCGGACCGGCGGTTGCCGCGGCCCCGATCACCAGACGCGCCACGACCAGCGCCGCCAGCACCACGGCCGACAACGGCCCCGCAGTGCCGCATGAGAAAGACTTCCGCGGCCACCCTCTGTTCTGCCCAGCCTGCGACATCGCCTGCACTCCTGATCCGAGCCACCAAGACGACATCACGAGAAACGCCCCGTGGACATCTCGATCCAATTTCCAGTATACACCGTCGCCCCTGTTCCGTCAGGCGCCGGCGTGGGCGCGAGCCGAGACGAATTGCAGTCGCTCGACGATCCGTTGCGTTGGCTGTCCGGTGTCTGACAATTCTCTCGCGCCGAATCCCGCACAACACCACGGCGCAGACTCATCCACGACCCCGGCCGGCTCGCCCGGCCGGTGAGCGAGATTGGCGAGCTAGAATCGGCCCAGAGATCAGCGAAACGCCTCCTGCCGGTTCATCCGGCAGGTGCGCGAGATTGTTGGGCTATGACCGCCGGCAAAGGTGCCATCTCCAACGCCCGGTCATAGCCGAAAAATCTGATTCACCTGCCACTCGAGGTGGCAGGGGTCTGTTTGGCGCGTCGAACTGAAAACTAGCCGTTCAATCTTCTTCACCTGCCGGGCGAGCCGGCAGGGGTCAGGGGGCATCGCCTGGGGTCATCCCGCAGATCAACTCCGTGTGCCCGCGCGCAACACACGGCCAGTCGCCGGTACCACCACGTCCGCAGCGTTTGTCGATCGCAGCCATCTGTTGCTGAACACAGTCGCGGGACAATCGTGTCCCTGCGCCCTGACGTCCGTCGGTTGGACTGAGCCGTCTGTTCGCATACAGTGTCCGAAAACTCGTGTCGCAGACGAGCCGCGACGCCGCCCATCGCTCGCTGCACAGAATGCCGAGGTTCCATGACTGTCTCACTGGAAGTGATTTCCGATGTCATCTGTCCCTGGTGCTTCATTGGCAAGCGTCGGTTGGAACAGGCTTGGGCCGCAATCACACCGCCGGTGACTGTCCGCTGGCTCCCGTTTCAGTTGAATCCCGGGATGCCGCCGGAAGGGATTGAGCGACGAGAATATCGGATCCGCAAATTCGGTAGCTGGGAGCGATCACGGCAATTGGACGCGCAGGTGGCGGCCGTCGGTCGCGAGGTGGGCATCGACTTTGCCTTTGACAAGATCGCACGGACCCCCAATACGGCCGCGGCCCATCGGTTGATCGCGTTTGCGGAACCATCGGGTCAACAGGACGCCGTTGTCGAACGCCTGTTTCAGGCCTATTTCGTCGAAGGCCGCGATCTCTGCCGGCGTGACACGTTACTCGACCTGGTGGCCGAGGCCGGTGTGGACCGTCAGGCAGCGCTGCAGGCCTTGCAGGAACGGGCCGTGGATGACGCGACGCGCGAGGCACAGCACCTGATCGCCCGGCACCAGATCAATGGTGTGCCGGCGTTGATCATCAACCGCCAGGTGTTTTTGTCGGGGGCCCAGGAACCGGCTACGATTCTGCAGGCGATTCGTCAGGCAACTTGAGTAACGCCGCCCGCAGCGGGCAATCGTCAGCCGCGGCACGCCCCCGCCGATACGAGTCGAGGATCTGCTTCGAACGCTGCGCCAGTTCGCGACGGATCTGCCGACGCTCGCCTTTGATCCGCGCAATTCGCATCTCGTCATAGCCGGTCGTCTGGTGCCGCATCCAGGCGATCACCGCAGCCTCGGCCCGCTGCTCGATCGGTATCCGCTTCGTCCGAGCCACCGTGCCGCTTCCGACCGGGGTGGCATGCTGTGTTACTGCGACGGTCATTCGCCGGGCCAGGTCGGCGAACTGGGGGTGAAAAGCCAGGTAGGCCAGCACGGCCCCGGCAAAGTCTTCGACATATTCGGCCTGGGCCCGTTCTCGGCGTTGGGCGTCGGCCGCTTTTTTCTTGGCAAAACTTTCGGTGGAGCGTTCGGACTCGAGGTCGGCACGAATCCGTTCGATGGTTTCGACGGGCGCGTACAGACCGCGCGAGAAAATCTTCCGCCCGCGTCGTTCTTGAATGATCCAGTGGTCGCCGGCGAGTTTGACGCGCCGGGTCAGTGCGGCGTCCCCCGGTGGCAGCAGAACCCACGTTTCAGGCACTGGCAAAATATGTCCATCCGACGTCCGCACGGTCTGAGGTTTCGGTCCGGGAAGATAGACTCGCGACTCCGGTTCCATCGTCAGTCAATTCCTTGCAGTCACGTTCGCCGGTTTTCTCCGTGCGAACGGTGTAAACAATGATCATTTTCCGGGGCAGCACGACCAGCCGACACGGGGCCTCGTTCAGGCTGGTCGCGAAGTGACGCCCTTATTCGCCGATGTCTTCATTCCACAATTCGGGTCGAGCGCGAATGAAGTCGTCCATCAAATGCACGCAGGCGGGATGATCGACGACTTCCAACACGACGCCTCGGGAGCGGACATAATCTTCGGGGCCACGAAAGGTGCGGTTCTCGCCAATCACAATGCGGGGAATGCGGTACAACAACGCCATCCCCGAGCACATATCGCACGGGGACAGCGTGGAATACAGCACCGCCTGCCGATAATCCCGCGCGGTGAGTCGTCCGGCATTTTCGATGGCGTCCATCTCGGCGTGGAGAATGGCACTCCCCTGCTGCACCCGCCGATTGTGCCCCCGACCAATGATCTGGCCGTGCAGGACGAGCACCGAACCGATCGGAATGCCCCCTTCGGCCAGTCCCTGCTGGGCCTCGGCGATCGCAGCCTGCAGAAAAGGGTCGGAAATCTCGTGCGGCATAGGTGATTCTCGTTTCGGCATACAGACACGTCAGACAGACCAGAGGACGTCGATCGGGCGGATCTTATCGCATCCCCCGCCGTCACGGCAATTCGTCTCCCGGTTCTTCGACTTCGTCCACGCCGGACGCAGGCCGAGCCCACCGACGGCTCAATCGACACCAACGCCCCGTGAGCGGCGGAACCGGCGAGTGGCGAGTTTCGACGACGAACTTGGGAACACAGCACCAACCACAGCACCAACCACAGCCAACCGCTGGATCTCACCAATCCCGGGCCACCGCAATTCCCATCGTCCGGTTTACGGACGGAACAGGTCCACAGATTTTCAGGATTTCCACAGATTAAAAACTGGGTGCCTGCCTTGGCCGGACCACAGGCCCCCCGATCATATTTACTGCACACGCCCGCATCAAAAAATCTGTGTCCATCTGTGTCCATC
>JAFEBR010000223.1 GCA_018242565.1 Planctomycetota bacterium
AGATCTACCGCTCTTCATTCATTCCCGGCCTGCACGACGTGTGTGCCGTTTTCCGCAAACCCGATTAGCGCAATCTGAAAGGAGTGCCGATCATGATCGATTCAAAATCCACCATCGACTTCGATTCCATCGACATTGACCAGCTTCTCGCCCAACGTCGGCAGATAGCGGTCGTCTGGTGTACCGTGGATGTCCCAACCTATTCGTCATCGTCTCCATCTTCGCTCACGTCATCATCATCATCATCATCGTCCTGAAAGATATCCGATTCATCGAGTGTCAGAAGAACAAGCAGCGTCTCCATCGACGGAACGGAGATATATTCCTCCCGGACGTATACACCGTCAAGATGCTCGTGGTCATACGTGCGAAACCAGTCCCGGACTTCACCGTCGTCACTTGAGTCCCCAGGCACTCCCATCCGGCAGCGGTCCCAGGGCTCCCGAGCATTGTCTGGCAACATTCGCCGGTTGGGATAGATGCCCGCCCTAATCAGCGACTCGGACGGAAACATCCAGGCCACGGAGCCTTGACGAATGCCTGCAACGGCACACGGGAAATCGGAAAGCTGCACGGCCCGAATGAGCGTGCTGACTCGCGATGTCTCGAACCGGCACGCAATGCTGTCGATGATCTCCAGCGACAGGATCTCCTGGTTCACCATAGGTCCGACGAGGCGAGTCGGAAGCAGCAGGCTCGCCGCGAAAGCATCGGCTTCTCTTTCAATCAGCGCACCGCTTCGGAACTCGTTGACCGATGCGTGCGGTATCCGGCGATTCCGGAGGTAGTCCCGGTGGTGCTCGATGAAGTAATGACCAAGCTCGTGCGCAATTGAAAATCGCGTGCGGGGATGGTGTTGGCCGGGCCGCATTTCTACGTCGTACTTCGTGTTGAACATCAGCACGAAGCACCGCTTTTCCGCCACGTAGCGTAACTTGCCGTCAAACCGATCTCGGAAGTTCCGCCCGCCCGCACGAAGAAGCGGGTATTCCTCTTTGGCCACCCGCAGGGGGTCAATCGGATAAGACAGCCCCATTCGTTCAACCAGTGCGTCGGCCTGCCTGCCGGCCTTCTCCTGGGCGAACTGCTCATCCTTCCAGTCCATCGCCGTCATCTTCTTCGTCATCGTTCAAAAGCTCCTCCAGGAGGTCTTCCTCATCCTTGTCAGGCTCCTGCGACCCGTCGCCTTTGTTCCTAAACAAGACCGCATCGGATTCCAGCGCTGAAAAGTCTTTTTCCGGTGACCAGTCAAAAGGAGACGCGTCCTCCGGCTCTTCCGGTATCGGGATCTCGCCACGGGAAACCGCTTCGACTAGTGCGTCAATCTCTTCCTCGGATGATGTTCGATTCTTGGCCTTGCGAAGCGCCTCTTCCGCTTCCGCTGGGGTCAAAGGGCAGAACCCCATGAGTCGTCGAAGCTTCGCAGCCCGCTCGTCCCAGTATTGTTCTGCTTCGCTCATTTTTTGCCTTTCAGGCTATTACGTCGCTGCTCGCGCAGTTGCATTTCCTTGCGGATATTTTCATGAGCCTTGTTCCGTGAGACGTAAATCACATCTTTGGATGTACCCAGGATTTCCGCGAGGCTTCCGGCATTCGCAGTCCCGCCGGCTGCCAGGTCGGCCAGGATAATTGCCTTCTGATGCCCTTTGAGCTTGTTCTCAACGACGTACCTTAACTCCTGCAACTCCTGCGCCTCTTCTTTATCTTCCGGCTCATCCGATCTGTCCGAGGGGCACTCGACGGCACGGTCGTATTCGGGATCCATAAGCGGGAAGCGAATACGATCCCGCTTTTCCCGTCTCAGAATATCGCGGAGCCGACTCTGAGCCATGATGAACAGCCAGGCACCCAGCGTACCGCGGGCTTTGTCGTATGAACCTGCCGTCCGCCACATCTTGGCGACCGCGAAGCTGACGGCCTCGTCTATCAAGATCTGATGGACGGTTTTGCCGTAAGTGCCATTCATTACGTCTCTTACCGGGCCGAGATGCACGCGCAGGACTTCGCGCAGTGCCTCCTCGTCACCGCACAACATGCGGGTAGCCAGTTCTTCATCGTCCGATTCTTCCGTCATGACGAGTTCGCTCGGAGTATTCGCTTCGTGCCTTCTCTCCCGGAAGTAATACGAACCTACCTTAACCGAAGTACCGTCAAAAAAAAATCCCGACTGCGGTTAAGGTTTGCGGGGTGGCCACCGTATGGTCCTTGAAGTGGGGCCGTTGTGGCATCCACGTTTCACGCCCCGAGCAGGGCAACCAGTACGAGGTTAATAGAATAAACACGCTGAAAACGGTTCGGCTAAACCCGACCCCCGCCGGGAAGGACCGAACTCGCTACGGAGGCGCGAGCGCCGCGCAATTAGGCGGTGAATGGGCCGACATCCAAAATGTAGGCTCGCAGGCCGTGGACCTGACAGGAGTCAGTCTCCATCACATCGCCTACCATCCGAACGGCACCAGCCATTGGGAGCACGTGATGACATTCAATGGCGCGTTGTCGCCCGGAAAAGTCATGCGGATCCACGCCGGCAGTGGCCCCGCGTCGGTGCTGAGACAAGAAGATCTTGCCGGAGCGGATCATCATCTGTTTAGCCACGGCAACTACGTTTGGAACAACGACAAGGCCGACTGCGCTGGCCTCTTTGATGGGAGGTCCGATCCCTTTGACAAAGCCTGCTATGGCGCAAATCCGCCCGAAGGAGCGATCCTTCAAAGGGTAGCTGACTCTCTAGTTCCGGCAGCCACCGCTGCATTTGCTGCCAGCCGCCGGTAGGAATGTCGGCAGGCTTCTGGATCGAATTGACGCAGATAAATGGGCGGCAATTGCCGCCCATTTGCTTTCTTCACTCTCGGAGATAAAACTCATGAATTTCTTACACTGGGACATGCATGCCGGACCCGAAAATGTGATTCGTGTCACGTTGGATCGGCAGGCCAATGTCCTCCTTATGGACGATTCAAACTTCTCTTCGTATCGGAACGGCCAGAGCCATCGCTATTTCGGCGGACTGGCAAAGCGGTCGCCGGTGTCGCTGGTGCCGCCACATGGCGGTCATTGGCATGTTGTTGTCGATCTGGGGGGGTATGCCGGCACTGTTCATGCCGGTGTTTCGATTGTGTGAAACGAGCAGGCCAAAATCGCTGGATTCAGCCGTCAAGCAATCGGGTAACCGTTCACACCCCGGGGAGGAGTGAGGGGGCGGAATCGTGAGCGAAATGCGCGTGGATCGCGGCGGTCAGATAGTCGAAGACACCTCGCGATTGCTGCCGGCAGGTTTCGACGACGGTCA
>JAFEBR010000224.1 GCA_018242565.1 Planctomycetota bacterium
AAGTTCCCGATCTGGTTTTGGATCGGGCCTCCCGGTTTCTCGATCTCGTCGCTGAAGAGAATGGTTCACGATATCGCTACGAACCCAACGAACTGAAGTCGTTTACACCCGCCATGACGGCGGAAGGTTTGCTGTGCCGACAGTACCTGGGCTGGCCCCGAAATCACCCCGGAATGATTCTGGGTGTCAAATATCTGCTGCAGGCGGAAAACCTGCCCGATTGGAATTCCGGCCGGCGCAATCTCTATCACTGGTATTATGCCGCACAGGTGCTGCACAACCTGCAGGGGTCAGAGTGGGAAACCTGGAACGCCGCGGCCCGCGAGGAATTGATCAAACACCAGGTCAAAGGTGCCGGGAAAACGGGGGGGAGCTGGCATCCGACTCAACCGGCGGGCGCCGCGGATGAAAACGCAGACAAAGGGGGCCGTCTGTATGTGACCTGTCTGTGTCTGCTCACTCTCGAAGTGTACTATCGGCATTTACCGCTCTATCGGGATGAACCAGTCAGCCGGACCACCACGGAGTGACCGATGCCCAGCGCCCAGTGCCGGCAGGCCAGTCTGGCTGTTGGGGAGTCAGAAACAGAGGCAGGAGACACGCGACATGGCGGACGAAGTGTTGCAACGGATTCGAAACTGGCTCGTGCGTGAAGGGGTCTCCTTTCGAGAAGTGCATCACGAGCCGACATACACTTCGGCCGACTCGGCACGGGCCCGTGGTGAAGAGTTGCGGATCGGTGGCAAGGCCCTGCTCCTGAGAGTGGGAGACGCGTTTGCCCTGTTTGTATTGCCCGCTGATCGCAAGGCCGACTCTGGTGCGATCCGGAAAGAACTCAACGTCGGGCGCCTGCGGTTTGCCACGAAGGAGGAGTTGCTCGAGTTGACGGGACTGGTGCCCGGGTGTGTGCCCCCCTTCGGCGAGCCGATTCTCCCCTTTCCGCTGTATGTCGATGCGGCGATTCCGGAGAATGAACGGATCGCCTTCAATGCCGGTTCGTTGACCGATTCGATCATCCTGGCGATGTCTGACTACCTGCGACTGGCGCAGCCCGCGCGGGTGTTCTCGTTCAGTGAAGTGACTGCCACACCCGGTTCGTAGTGCGGCCGTGAATTCGGGTGGAGCTTCCCGGCACCTGTCGAGAGTCGCGGGCCAGTGGCATGACACATCGGCAGGTCTGGCTGATTGTGGTCCCTGACTCGTGCCGTGGCGGGCTTGCTCCCAATCCGCCTGCGACTTAGGCTGCATGCATGCAATCCTCGAATTCGTACCATCAGATCCAGCGAGTTTGTGTTTTTTGTGGATCCAACACGGGCACCGACCCCAATTTTCGCAAGGCCGCCGAAGCGCTCGGTACCGAGATCGCGCGCCGTCGCTGGGGCATGGTCTATGGGGGTGGCAGTATCGGGCTGATGGGGGTTGTGGCCGACGCTGTTCTGGCCGCAAATGGCGAGGTCTTCGGGGTCATTCCCGAGATGCTGGCGACCAAGGAATTGCTGCATACCGGTGTGACACGCATGCACATTGCGCCCTCCATGCATGCCCGCAAAGCGCTGATGGAACAGTCGGCGGATGCGTTTGTCGCGATGCCGGGCGGGTTTGGAACGTTTGAGGAACTCCTCGAAATCATCACCTGGGCCCAATTGGGATTGCACGCCAAACCGATCGGGATTCTGAATGTGGGGGGCTTTTACAACAGTCTGATTGATTTCTTCGAGAAGGCCATTACGACGGGCTTCATTAAAGCCACCCACCGGCAGTTATTTGTCACCGCGGCCAGTCCCGGCGATTTACTCGATAAAATCGTCACGCATGAAATGCCGCAGGTCAAGAAATGGATTCGCCCCTCGGAAGGTTAGGTGTGGTCACGATTTCCGCATGACGTGAGCGGCGTCGGTTTGTGCCGGTTAGGGCATGCGTAGGGTGAAGGAACTGTCCGGAGCCTGAGGGGCGGGCCATTCCAGAGCGCACGTTCGTAAAATCCGGCAGGATCTGGAGAGTTCGCCGGTTTTGCCCGGACACCTGCCGATAGGAAGCTTGCGCCGCCGTCACAGAATCACCAGGCCCTTTATGCAAACCACTGCCGAGCAGGTCCGCCGGGAAACCGTGCCGGCTGTTGATCGTCCCGAGTCTGTCAATCATCTCGTGGTGCTGGCGGTCTCGATCTTTCTCAGTGCGTTCCTGTTGTTTCAGGTACAGCCGCTGATCAGTCGCTGGATATTGCCCTGGTTCGGGGGTTCCACCGCCGTCTGGACCACCTGCATGCTGTTCTTCCAAATCGTCTTGTTTGGGGGATATGGCTATGCCCACTGCATGTTTCGCTGGCTGAATTCGCGGCAGCAGTGCCTGGTGCATCTCGCGTTGCTGGCTCTGGCCTGTGGCCTGTTGCCCATCATTCCGTCCGATGCCTGGAAACCGCAGCCAGGCACGGCCCCCGGACTGGCGATTCTGGCCATGTTGGCAGCCACGGTGGGCTTGCCCTACTTTGTGCTGTCGAGCACCGGGCCATTGCTGCAATCCTGGTTTGCCCGGTCATTTCCCGGTCGCTCGCCTTATCGGTTGTACGCGCTGTCGAACATCGGTTCGCTCTTGGCACTGTTGAGTTATCCGATTGTTTTTGAGCCGGCCCTCGATCTGCATACGCAGGCCTGGTCCTGGTCCGCGGGCTTTATCGTGCTCTCGTTGACGATTGGGCTGTGTGCCTGGAAACAGTCACAAGTCCCCACGGTCGGTGAGTTGCTGGTCGGCAGTCCCGATGCCCGGAGCGTGCAGCGCGAGCCGGCCCCGGCGCTGGTTCGCCGGCTGGCGTGGGTGGCATTGCCCGCACTGGCATCAGCCACGCTGCTCGCTGCCACCAATCACATCTGCCAGAACGTCGCCGTGGTCCCCTTCTTGTGGGTCGCCCCACTGAGTCTGTACCTGGTCACGTTCATCATTTGTTTTGATGCCGTGCACTGGTATCGCCGCTTACCGGTCGCGCTGGTGACGGCGGTTCTGTCCTTTTTGACGGCAGGCGCTGTCGAAGTCGATTTACTGCGCAGCCTGCCGCTGCTGGCCGAAGTGGCGCTGTACCTGGCCATGATGTTCGGCGCCTGCCTGATCTATCACGGCGAACTGGTGCGACTGCGACCACGGGCCGCACACCTGACGGAGTTCTACCTGGCGATGTCCGCCGGAGGGGCGCTGGGGGGTGTCCTGGTCAGTTTGCTGGCGCCTCTGGTCTTCGACGGGTTCTTCGAGTGGAATCTCAGTGTGCTGGTGGCTTTGGCGACTGCCGGCGCGGTCGCCGCTCATGAATTGAGAGTGGGTTCTGGGACCGCTCCTTCGGCCCGCGAGTCTCGGCTGCGGACGCTGGCGCAGCGCGGTCTGATTGTCGTGTGTGTCTGTGGTTGGCTGGTCGCGGCACGCTGGCAGAAGGGGGACACGGATCTCCTGACGCAGATTCGGAATTTTTACGGTGTGATCAGTGTGTACGAGACCGACGATGTGGATCCGACGCTGCGGCGGTATACGTTTCAGAACGGACGAGTCGATCACGGACAGCAATTTCGGGCCGTAGAGAAACGGACAGTGCCGCTCACCTATTACCGGCCGGAATCGGGGGTGGGGCGGGCACTGGTCGCCGCGTCGCAGAACGGACCGATTCGCGTGGGAGTCGTCGGCCTCGGGACTGGTACGCTGGCGGCGTATGCCCGGCCGGGGGATGTCTATCGCTTTTACGAGATCAATCCGGCGGCGATCGCGGTGGCACACGAATGGTTCACGTACCTGGATGATTGCCAGGGAACCGTCGAAGTCGCCGAGGGAGATGCACGATTACTGCTCGAACAGGAGCAGCACCAGCAATTTGATGTGCTGGTGCTGGATGCCTTTTCAGGCGATAGCGTGCCGGTGCATCTGCTGACCTCTGAGGCGTTTGAAATTTATGCTCACTGCATTCGCCCCGGTGGGATAATTGCCGTCAACGTCACGAACCACTTTTTGCGTCTGGCCACTGAGGTTGAACAGCAAGCCGACTTACGGGGGCTGGGACATACCCGCCTGTACGTCGAAGAGGGGGAAGGGCCGGGTGAACGTCGCAGTGACTGGATGCTGATCAGCAGCGACGCTGAGTTCCTTCAGAAATTCCCCGCGGAAGTTCCCGCCGAAGTACTGGCGGACGATGCCCGGCAGCCTCAAGCGCCTGTCTGGACCGATCGGTTCAGCAACCTGTTTCGCCTGTTGAAGAACTGGTAAGGCGGTCGTGCGGTTGTTTCGACCGGCCCATCGAGAACAGCGCGCCAGGGTCTGCGCTGTTCAAATGATCGGCGCGATCGGATCACCTTCGGGCAGCACAAAATGCGGCCGTTGATTCTGATCGTACAACAGGTGGTTGGTGGGGATGTGTAGAAACTCGTAAATCGTGGCGGCGATATCGGCTGGGCTGTACGAACGGGTGGTGGGGAACGCCCCCTGTTTGTCCGTGGCTCCGACGACCTGCCCCACACGGGTTCCGCCGCCAGAAAAGAAGATGGAACCGGCGGGTCCCCAGTGGTCACGCCCCCCCAGGGAATTGATTTTGGGAGTGCGGCCAAACTCGGTGAGAAACACCACCAGCGTGTTGTCGAGCAGACCGCGTTCGTCGAGATCATTGATCAGTGCGGCAAACGCTCGGTCGATGCCCGCCACATGGTACGGCCGCTTGGCCATGTCGCAGATGTGCGGGAAATTCTGTTCGACAACGTTGTGGTTGTCCCACAGGTTGCCATACAGCCCGTCGTAACCGTAGTCGACCATCACGAACCGGGCACCGGCCTCGACCAGCCGACGTGCCATGAGGCACCGGCCGCCGATTTTCGTGCGCCCGTAAGTGGTGCGGGTGGTGTCTGTTTCCGTCGACAGGTCAAATGCCCGGCGCACGTCCTGCGAGCTCAGCAGTCGGAAGGCGTTGTCGTAGTTGCCGTCGAGACTGTCGCCGTGGGTTTGCTGATCAAAACGTCGGCGGGCGGCATCCAGTGCGGTGCGCAAGGCGGCCCGGTCGCCGAGGCGGGGACGGTCGAGTCCTTCCAGCAGTTCGAGTGAGCGGGGACGGAGTTCGTCTTCCACAAACGGATGCGGGTCGCGTTCTTTTCCGCAGGTCGCCGCGAAATCCAGAATGGCCGGTTCGCGTCCCACACAAAACGGAGCGTGTTGTTCACCCAGCCAGCCTCCGACAAACATGTTGTAAGGGGGAGGTCCCGGACGGGTCCAACCGTAGGCGGCAATATACCCCGGCAACAGGTTGCGGGGACCGTGCAGGTGGCTGACGATCGAGCCGATGTTCGGTTCGGTCTGAATCTGATTGAGCGGAACCTTGCGGCCTGACAGGGTGTACGCCTGACTCATCAGGTGATCGTTGCTGTCGTGGGAAAAGCTGCGGACCAGCGCTAACTTGTGGGCGATTTTGGCGAGTTCCGGGCAAGTCTCGGCGAATTGCACACCCGGCAGGCTGGTATCAATCGTGGCCAGGGTGCCACGGATTTCTTCCGGCGCTTCGGGCTTGGGATCGAACGAGTCGATGTGGGTCACCCCACCCCCCATCCACAGAAAAATGACCGAGCGTGCTTTGCCATTGGCGGCCGGGGGAGGTTCAGGAAGTGTGGCTGCGCGGGCAGTGGCTGGTCCCCAGAGTTGCGGAGTCAGGGCCGCCGCGAGGGACAGCGATCCGACTTTCAAGAGATTTCGTCGATTGCCCGGGAGCAGCCAAGGAAAGGCTGCGGCGACCTCGTGAAGAGCTTGTGTGGGTGAATCAGAATTCATATGCGGAAGCTCGCCAGGCTGTTACGTCGCAGAGTTATCAATGTGGGTTGATATGATATCGTCGCGGCGGAGTCTGCGGCAAGATTCCCCTGCTCTTCGCGGGGCCAGTTTGGGTTCGTGTTCCAGGAATCGGAACAGTCATGCCGTTTCTGAGCCCGGGGCATGTGGGGGGCGGGAATACGCGTGGGGGCCGGCGCATCTGTTAAAAGGGGATGGGCTTTGGCCAGTTCGATAAGGCAGCTTGTGGGGTACGCATGGGGTATAAAATTGCGGCGGATGCGGTTGTCGTGCTGCATGCGGCCTATGTCGC
>JAFEBR010000225.1 GCA_018242565.1 Planctomycetota bacterium
AAGCCGGATTGCGGCTTCGGTACGCTTTTTTTAAGGCACGGAGCGTTCGCTGGGCGCGAGATCGCCTGCTGTTGGGCAGAAGCAGACAGCGAGGACGCTGGGGATTGTTGCAGCGTCTGGATCCGGCGTTGCACCGACGTGAATTCGCTCGACTCCAGCGTTTCCGCCAGCGTGGCTCGTATCGGATTCAGATCGATCCCGGCGTGCCGGGACCAAGCGCAGGCCAGGAGGCCTGTTCATCGAGTAGTCGAACGGCCTTGAAGGGCGCCTGAAAGAACTTGCCCAACTGTTGATCTTCTTCATTGGCTCGCCGGGCAAAGTGTTGACACAAAATTCGCATCCACCACGAGATATCGCTCAACCGCGAACGAATGACTTTCAGACGGTCGGTATCCAGGCGGATGGTATTCAGTTCCTCGTCAGTCGGCTCGGCGGCCACGCCCTCGGCCGTTTTGCGAACCGGACAAATTGTCCGCCAGCGTTGTTCTACTTTCCCCTGCTCTACTATCTCCTGCTCTCTGCGGCCCGGCCGCAGTGGCGGACGACGCGATTCATGACATGGACGATGGCGATTTCGCCGGGGGAAAACACTTCGCCACGCGGCAAGCGAGCCATCACGGCCTCCAATCATCAGTTCGCCACAGAATGCCAACCCGGTTGTTGTCTCAAGGAGCACAACTGTACATACCGCACTACTGTTCAAAATAATACACGTTTGCCGAAGATTTGCAGCCGTGTCGCCAAAAAGTGGTGTGTCCCCAAGGTTCTGCGGGAATTCCGTCGTTGCTGCCCCGCTACGGGGCTATGCCCGCTCTCCCGAGCCACTCCGCTCGTCTATTTCCTGGTTCCGCCGCACCAAGACCCTGCGGAATCAGGGATAAGGTGGGTGGCCCCGGCCCGTAGCATTTTACCGACGAACTGTTGCCCCGGTACTCAATTACCTACAAAGCGTTGGCCCCTCCCTCCCACTGTTCTATCGCTCCTGAACCTTAATTGTGCTACCGATTACCAGTATTTGGATTCGCGTCGCTGACGTTTCAGATGATTCTGCAAAGTCGAGTTGCACGCCGTCAAAATAGCCCTGCTGATTAATCATTATCCACGCCCACAGGAGCGGGCGGCCAACGGCGTCTCGCCAAGGCAGCTCTGAGTCTAAGCATTGGGCTGAATGTTGGCTGAGTTCCAAAAAACCGTCACCACTCCGGATTTGCAAACTGTCATCGTCGCGCGCGTTGAGAAAAACAGAACTGCTTCCGAACGTTAGGCGCAACTCGGCAAGAATCGCGGGGCCGTCGTGGACAAAATAGTTGGCGTGGACGCCCGTTAGCGACTCGTCTGATGAACAGAGGGATCGAAGTGTTCCAATCGCAGACGCGACTTCGCTATCTGTTGAGATCATTTTAGTAATGTTCTCCTTTACGTTTTGCTTGTTTAATTATCTTTAATGCTGTTTCGGCGGCGGTGTCCCCTTCTGCTGCGAGATTGGCAATTTCGCCTACGGTCTTTCCCCTGAGCCGACTCCCCTTATCCCCCAGCGCTTTGCGCACGTTTCCTCCGTTACCTCCGCGATCCAAAATCGCCTTGGGGGTGGGGCCACCCACCTTATACTGACTTGTAGGCGATTTAGGAACGTCAGGAACTGGGGAAGTCTCACAAACAGCCGATCGCTGCGGCTCGTGTTGGGAGTGTGAACGCCCGGTGCGGCGGGGCAGAACGCGGAGTCCGGCCGATTTCCCGGAGGCGTCGCTCAATCGGGACGGCTATCACTCAAGCCGTGATCGCTGCCCGACAACTGCCGTCGACTTTCGGTGGCCGGCTTGAGACAGGATTGGTCGATTCCTAACGCGGTTGTGGCTTGTGCCCGCTGTGGTACGCCCAACGGCGACTCAGACCGGCGGTTACCTGGGTGGTGCCGATCTCGGGCTGAAGATCTCTCGGCTGTGCTGCAGTCCGGGCATGCGGCCGCCTGGCTTTTGGGTTTCTTTAGTCAGCGACTCGAATTTCCCCGCGGTGTGTCGGAACTTGCTCCGGAAATCGTGAATCAACCGGAACGAGCCCTCTCCGCCAAGGGCCAAACGTTTGAGAATCGGTGTCAGTTTTCACGGGATGACGCCGCGCGTGTCGTTTCGATATTCCCGACCCGTCCAATCGAGCAGTTGCAAGGACTCGCCGAACGACTTCGGTAAGCAATCGCGGTGGGAAGCCCGGGCGGTGGGGACCGGTTCGTTTGATACAGCTACGGTCAATTCCACCGGGCTGAGCCACGCGGCACGGGAAGCGGCCGCCGTGGTAACGATCTCGATCATTGCGACTGCAGACGGCTGTTTTGCGAACAGGACGGAGTGTCAACGAGCGC
>JAFEBR010000226.1 GCA_018242565.1 Planctomycetota bacterium
AAAATCGATTGAGGTCGGCGAATTTCGCGGAGAGGGGCACGTTGCCTTCCCAGCCTATTTCGATTTCCATTGCCGTTCGAGTTTGTCCATCAATTCCTGGACCCGGCGCGAGTATTTGCCCGTTGGCGCGTCGAGCACTACCGGTACCCCATTGTTATTGGCCCGATTGACGGTTTTCGGATCATCCGGGAGCAAATCGAAAAACTTGATCCCCAGCGTCGCTTCGGCTTGTGTTGCAGACAATTCGCCCGCCTGGCCATGGCGGTTAACGATGACCTTGATGCGGCTGCTCGACACATCGATCTCTTTAAAGAAATCAAGCGCCAGGTGCGTGTAGCGCACGGAAATGAAATCGAGTCGCAGCACCAGCACGATTTCATCGGCTGCCTGCAGAGCCCGTTGCTGTACCTCGCCAAACGTGTGATCGACATCGGCCACGACGTAAGGAAAATCTTGTGCAGCCAGCGCCAACGTCGCTCCCACCCCTTGGGCCGTGACATTGCGAGCGTCTGAAATGCGGGCTGGTGCTGCGATCAATTGGACACCATGCGAATTCCCAACCAGGCAACTGCGCAACAGGCTCTTGTCCAGCCGTTCGGCATTCTGACACAGGTTGGCAATCGTGTAAGTGGGCCTCAGGTCGAGCAATGACGCCAGGTCACCCACCGGCAGTTTCAGATCCACCAGCGCGCAGCTTCCGTGAGCCTTGGCCAGCAAGGTGGATACATTCGCCGACAACGTACTCGCGCCGCTGCCTCCTCCGGGTGAGACCAGTGCCAGAATTCGACCGGCCCGGGTCGTCGCAGCCAGTCGCTCGAGCGCAAACGAAAGTTCGTCTTCCAGATCGGCAATATCCAGGTATTCCGACGCCCCTTCCCGCAGCGGACGCAGCAGCAGTTTCGGGTCACTGACCGGCCCGACGGCCAACACCAGCGCCGTTGTCCGCCGACTCAATTCGCGCACAGTCGCCAATGCCCGGTCGGGATCCGGAAGAAATACCACTAGGACCATGTCGGTCTGGCCCTCGTGTGAGCGGCTTCCTGGAGGTGCGGCAACCGGAGCGACTCCACCGTTGGCGTGGGGCGCGTCGCGCTGCGCGGCTTCCAGGGCAAACAGCGAACGATCCAAGGGCAGAATCTGGGAGGCGGGACACTGGTGGCCGTGCTGTGTCAGTAGTTTTCCGAGCCGAGTGGCAATCGCCGTCTCGTCGCTTGCCACAAAGCAATTCATCCACCGTCTCCAGAGACCAGCGCTGCACCAGGCCCACCGCCGTGCGGCGACCGGGTTTCCCCCCAGTTCGACCAGCCGCCGACCGCGAATCCTCTCCCTTCAGCCACGGGGCTGAGGTTCACAGAGATGCACAAAACCTGACACTCACACAATACGACATGGAGATTCGGACGGTCAATGTCGCAAATTACCAGACCGGAATTGCAGGCAATCGATTTGCCCGAGAGACCGCGCCAATTCACGGGAACCAACCCCCAACTCCTGGACAGTGGACGGCGGACTTTACATCTCGTCAGTTTCAACCCCGATACAGTAAACCACGCTGGCCCGTCTCGATTTCGGCACCGCTTCGCCAACTCAGCCCCCGCGTCACAGTTCATTTCGACCGCGGTCCCCAGATTCCCCGAGAATCCCGCATTGCCTCGACACACATTTCTGTGCCGGAACGAAAAGCTCCCTTCGTTACCATCGGGGCGGCTGAGCCGACTGCTGAAATGTCAGGACGCAGGCCCCCGCAATCTGTACGGCGGCAGCGAATGTCTCGTCAGCCGAACCGCGGCCATGAACCGCCTCTGCGAGACGGCCCGCAATTTGGGCCAGCCGACGCGGTTCGTCAGACTGCCCCCTAACCTCGGTACCATTCGAAAAGTCTCGCCACCATTCTGAGTCGGTGGGGTTACTGAGATCGTGGTGCGTTACTCACGAGAACTCTGCTGACAGGCATTTGCCAGATGGTCGGCCGACTTGATGGATCCAGCGAAAAACAGACGCCAGACACATCCAGACTTTACGGGAATCTCGACTGCACCTTGAGTTCCCAAACCGGCCGAAAGTCTCGACTTTCTTGCAGCGGGGCTGATTTGTACCATTCGATGGTCGGATCTCTAGAAAAACGAAATCGATTTCGCCAAGGGAAAATGGGCCAAATACTGACACCACGTCTGCTGCTCGGAGATCTCGACCTGCGGTTGGGATATGCGTACGAACTTCGCAACATACCGCTCCCCACCAGTTGGCCTGTCGATCTAACTGACGCGGAGTTGGCCGAACTGCTGGGGAGTCAAGCGGACTGGCTTGTCGTTACGCCTCGGGGCGCGACCACTCCATTTCGACATTCGTACGCAGTGGTCGCAGACTGCAGTCGACGTGCGGTCATGCGATTCGAGTGCCGCCGCGACTCGCGACACGGTGTCCGCAACGAATACGGCGATTATCGTTTGGATCTCACCAACGTGAGCCTGCCATGCATGCCTTTCGTGAGCGACAGGGACGATTCGCACGTGGTGATCAATGCCTGGCTCGCAGACAGGCTGCGGTCCAGCGATTTGCGGGGCTTTTCGTTGCATCCGGCACAGATTGCCGAGATGCCCGCCGCGATGGATCGAGAGCCAGCAACACAGTTGCCCGTATTGTTTCAGTTGAGCTTCGATGGAGTGCTGCCTCTGGCCCGAAGGCACATCGAGCCGGCGGCTGCCGATCGGTGTCCATGTTGTGGACACGGGCCGATTGTTTGTCCCGACTGCGGCGATTACAAAAATCCGTGCGCAGCGTGTGGGAATGATTGGGGTGTTTCGCACAGGCTGCATCAAGGGACGCGTGACCGTCGAATACGAATCGAGCCCGAAGGCTTTGAGCGGCCCATCCTGGACGTTCGCTATTGGGATGGTTCGGATTTCATGGGGTCGAGTAACGGGGGTTGTATCACTGATCGAGCACTCCAATGGTTTAAGAAAATCGGAGCCGGGCCGTTCGTCGTCCGCCCAGTCGGCGTTAACGTTTTCGGAGCGACTGAAGCCGAACTTTTGCAACTTGAAGGCATGCGCGATAGCCGCCCGACTGACGGCCCCTCGCCAAGTCATGCCCGCTGACCAGCGCCTGGTCGTTAACTGGCTCCCCATCGCCATGGGCGAAAACCGCCAATGACCAGCAGCAGAACGCCTGCCACGGAATGAACGGCAGGGGGCATCACGCCCGTTAGTAGCGGTACGCGGCTGGAAGCCTATCAGCGGACAACGTCGTCGCGAGCAAAGCGACTGTCCACTGTCGTGGCCGAATCAGGCCGCCTGCTCCGGGGCCGGCAGTCGGGTGATCAGGTCGGCGACCGATTCCACCACCTCATCGGGGCGGAATGCGTACTGCGCCAGATCTTCGCGCCGCGTACCGCCGGTGAGCACCAGGATCGTGCGGTAACCCATTTGCACTCCCCCCAGAATGTCGGTCTCCATGGTGTCGCCGATCATCGTGGTCTGGGCCGTTTCGAGTCCCAGTTGTTTGCGGGCCATGCGCATCATCACGGGACTGGGCTTGCCGACACTGAAGGCCTTCCGCCCGGTCGCTGCTTCGAGCATGGCGACCACTGCGCCGCATCCCGGGCGCGGCCCGTTGGCCGTCGGACAATTCGGATCGGGATTCGTCGCCACCAGTTTGGCGCCGGCGGCAATCATCCGCACTGCGGCTTCCATCATTTCAAAACTGAAGACGCGCCCTTCACCCACGACGACGTAATCGGGATCGTGATCGACGACTGAGTAACCATTGTGATGCAGTGCGTGGAGCAAGCCTCCTTCGCCAATTACGTATGCCGTGCCGTGCGGCTTTTGCGCGGCCAGAAAGCGGGCCGTCGCCATCGCGCAGGTAAAAATGTGCTCATCGGAAACTTCGATCCCCAGCCGACGCAGTTTGACGACCATGTCTCGTCGGGTTCGCTGACTGTTGTTGGTGAGAAACAAGAACGGGATCTCGCGTGCCAGCAACTCGGCAACAAAACGATCCGCACCGGGAATCAATTGATTCCCTCGATACATCACCCCATCCATGTCAATGAGAAAGCCACCGTCCATTGTCCCCTCCGCAGCTTCGCTGATTCAGAAAAATCTCTCCGCGAGCGCACGGCGGTTTGGAAAGCCAGAAGCACGCGATGTTCCCAAACTCCCGTTCCGATTTCGGCTTAGTTCGAAAAGTCGCCGTAACCGCAATGGGAGTTGTCGCTTGCGAATTCATTGATTTGCCCGCGACTTACCGAAACGTGACATCCGTCGGGCCAGATTTCGACCGGCGCTCAACCGGACATGCTGCAAATTGCGGCAGAGAAAAGAACCATTCCCTCGGGTTCGTTCAGCAAGGGCAGGCGCTCCGTTTTCGGTTCTGCAGGTCGCACACGCCCCCCGCCTGCTCAGCTGGGATTTTCGCAAGTCGTTAAAATAAATGCACTTATGGATATTTCAAAGAAACTGTCAAAATAGTGCGCAGGATTGGCAGGTAACCGGCCTCTAATATGGTGCACACTGTGCATCGACCGCGTTGCGTTCCCGGTCGACGATTGAGTTCATCGAATTTCCGCCGTCCCATGCTGATTACCTTACAAGGGATTTCTGACGACCACCTGTTGGACGACTTTATCGAGTCGAACCGCCACGAACCGTTTGCGGAATTGGTTCGGCGGCATGGCCCGATGGTCTGGGGGGTCTGTCGCCAAACGACCCGGCACCTGCAGGATGCCGAAGACGCCTTTCAGGCCACGTTCGCCGTCTTGGCACGTAAGGCGTCCACCATCCGTCGTCGACGATCCATCTCGGGTTGGCTCTACCAGGTCGCGCGACGCATCGCGCTCAGCACCCGCACCGACCCCTCGCACGGCCGTCGGGAATTCGGGCGCGCTGTCATCGAACTCGAGGAACGCCAACCGGGGGACCGAGGTGCT
>JAFEBR010000227.1 GCA_018242565.1 Planctomycetota bacterium
AGGGCCTTGTGATTGTGTTCTCCCATACCAAAGGCGACGTTGCTTGGACAGAACCCGGCAGCGATGACGGCGGGATAGATCTGGTTGAAGATGACGTCATCGGAAATTCCGTCACCCTGAATGATCGCCGCGTTCTGCAGCACGCGCAAACCCTGTTCCTGGCGGGTCACTCCGAACGCCCGACTGAAGATCTCGAGACCATCGAGGATGCACTGCACCGGATCGCCCGAGTCGGGGCGGCCGACCAGGCATCCGCCATGGAGTTTCACCACCTCGGCGAATCCCGCCAGCAGTTCCATACCCCGCAGGTAATCGTAACTGTCGGCGACCACGCTGAAGATGCCGTGTTTGTAGCGTTCAATCAGATGACGATAGGCGGCGATTTCGGTGGGCCACGGCGTGACGGTGCGGTGTGCGGCGGCCATGATGCTGCACGCGCCAAACTTCGCGCCGGCATTCAGGTAGTGGGCGGCCGCATACGCGGCATCGCAGGTGTCGGTCCCCAGCCAATTGATCAGGTGCGCGATCCCAGTGATCTGGGTGGCAGCACCACCGCGTCGGCCAAAGTCGTGGAACTTGTAACTGACCATGTCGTGTAGTTCGGCGGCACTGCGCGAAGGGTAGCATTGGCGGTAGACCGCGAGCATGCGTGCTTTGCGGAGTCGGCCCCGTGTGGCGACTGTCGCCGAGGTCCACAGGTAGGGCAGCACCGTGCTTTCCAGCCAGCCCACGCATTCCCCCATGCCGGGTTCGTCGGTCCAGATCTGCAGGTGTGGCTCGCCCACGTAGTGTGCCTGACCATCCAGCAATCCGGAGATGACGACGGGCAGATAGCCACCGTAGTCCGTCACGATCCGGCGAAACATCTCGCGGGGCCACGGATACGGACCGCGGTACGGAGGTGTGGCCCGGGCGTGGAAGTCTGACCAGAAATCGTCGGCGGCCGACAGGTCGCCCGCCGTAATGGGCTGTTCCAGGTTGAGTTTGATGCAGGGGGTCAGACCGGCCGAAACGATTCGCAGATCAGGATGTCCTGAATTGGGTGGGCAGATCGGGTGTCGGAAGATTCCCTGGCTGCACTGGAAGTTCTCCATGCCCGGAGGGATGAGAGTGAAGTGTCCGGCCTGGTACGCATCCACCCGAATGGGTTCAGGACAAGCGAACTCACGCATGATTTCAGGATCACCAATCGGGTGCCAGCAGGGACGTGTTACGACGGGATCCGGGCCGCGGCACCGCCTGTTCTTCCCGGATCACATTCCGTTTCATCATCGACGAGTCTTAATGCTCGGACATGAGAAAGTTGACTCAGGTTCATCCGCAGGGGCGAAATTGCCCGCGAATGGGACAATTCGACGTGACTGCACCGATTGTAACCCGGCCCGATCATCGCGGGAAAAGCGAGGCATGTCGTGTCAGAATCAGGCGGACCTCTGTCCCGCGGCGATACGGAAGGCCCGGGTCGTCGAGCACGATTCACCCGGGGCGAGATTCGCACGGACCAAATGTCGAACAAAGGGGGGCGAGTGGCCGACGCATTGGTGCTGACGTCAAGGGCTCGGGTCGCACGGCAGGCGTCTCCGCCGATCCGGTATATCGGGAGCGACCGGTCTGGACGACACTGGCACTTGTAACTGGAGAATCCGCTACGAATTTCACAGGCGCTGTGCGCCGCGTGACCTGGAACGGTCGGGTGATTTTCGTCGGAATTGAGCGCCACGCGATGTGCGGGCTGGTCGATTCCTGAGAGACGAGGCGTGGTGGACCCTGAACCCAGGTGGAGGGAGCGCTCAAAAACTCCCCTGGGCCGCGGCATTCCGGAGATTCAGCCGGATGATCTGGGTATAATTCCCGAAGTGCCTCGGGTTGAGTCTTCCAGAAAGGGCGAGTCCATGCGAACCTCCCAGCGAGTTTTGGCCATTTTGACGTCGGGGGTGGTGCTCTTCAGCCTGGCGAACGCGGCCAACGTGTTCGGCAGCGGGCACGGCGGTGGGGGTGGCCATGGCGGGGGCGGACATGGGGGCGGATTTGGCGGCCACAGTGGTGGGGCCATGGGCGGCCACAGCGGTTTCAGTGGCGGGCACTTTAATGGCGGACATGTCGGGGGTTTCTCGGGAGGGCATTACGGCGGCGCGATGGGGGGGACACATTTCTCGGCCCCCAGCCACAGTATTGCTCCCAGTCACGGCCTGAGTCCCACTCACAGCCTCAGCCCGTCACATGGAATGGGACGCAGCCCCAGTCTTGGCGGTGCGAACAGCCAGGGTTTTTCCCCCGGCGGACTGCATCCTTCGACAAACTCCCTGCATAGTCCCCTCGGCAATTCCAGTTTGAACCATCACGGTGCCCTCGGAAGCGGCCAACCCAGTTTTTCGAACCAGCGCGCCTTCTCGACCTCGCAGCATCAGGTCCAGTCTCACCCCCAGGGGTTCCTGCAGAATCACACCCAGGCGGGGCGAACCAACAGCGCTCTGCATGCCGGATCTCAGGCAGGCTCGCAGAATGCCGCGGGTTTGCACCATGGCACGCTGAACACCAGCGTTCGGCATGGCGGTACGCAGAATAATCCTGGCGCTCTCAACTCGGGAAATCTGCACTCTGGAAACCTGCATTCGGGCTCACGTCTGGGGGGACATTTGGCAACCGGGACCGCTGGATCCCTGACAGGCCGCGGACAGCATGGCCAGCACGCGGCTTCGCTGCTGAACCATGCCCAGCACAATCACCAGACGAATTCGCAGCAGGCGCACTTCTTGTCGCGCCATGCGGGTACGACACCCGTGGCCGGAGCGGCTCATCATGGGGCCGCCGGGAATCATCACCATACCGCTCAAGGTGGCCTCGCTCATAACCACCAGTTCCATAACGGACAGCATGGGTTGCACGCAGGGGCGGGGGGACAGAATCAGCATTGGGGCTATCACCAGAATGGTGGGAACCAGGGCTGGAATCACGGGTGGAACCACGCCGGGCACCGCAACTGGAATTGGGGTGGCGGGAACTGGGGTTGGGGTGGATGGGGCTGGGCCGGCTGGGGTTGGGGATGGGGCTGGGGGCTTGGTTGGAGCAATTGGGGCTGGGGTTGGAATTACCCAGGCTGGGCCTGGGGAGGTTGGGGTTGGGGATATCCGTGGTATGGGTACTACGGCTATTACGGCTGGCCGGGTTGGATGACCCGGGGGTTGTGCTCGCTGAACTTTGCCCTCGGTGACTGGTTTGGCTGCTGGACCACCACCGGGTATGCCTATAACCCCTGCTGTCTGTACGGAAGTTATCCCCTGGCCTACGGCAACACGGCTCTCTATTCGTATCCCGATACGAACCTGGGCACCACGATTGCCCTGGCGGATCCACAGACAAAAGTGTTCGCCGACAATCAGCCCGAAGCGAACAAACCGGCCCCCGATGTCAAAGCAGACCAGGACGGCAAAGATCCGGAAAACGCGAGAATCTTCGCCGAGAAAGGCGAGTCTGATTTCAAAGCCCGAAACTACAAGGGGGCGGTCTACGCCTGGAAGCATGCCCTCGTGGATGATCCCTCGAATGGTGTGCTGACAATGATGCTGGCACAGGGATTCTTCGCGACCGGTCAGTACAACGAAGCCGCGGGAGCCACCCAGCAGGCCATGCAGTTGCTCCCGAAAGAAGAATGGGGCGTCGTGGTCAAGAACTATAAAGAGCTCTACTCAAACATCCAGGACTTCACCGACCAGTTGCGGACGCTGGAAAAGGCCATCAAAGACAAGCCGAACGACCCGGCCATGCGCTTCCTGGCGGGATTCCAGTACGCGTATCTGGGATATCCGAAAGAAGCGATCGATCAGTTGGATAAAGGCCTGAAGTTCGCTCCGCGGGATGAGATGGCCAAGAAGCTGCGCGAAGAGATGCAGGCCAAATTGCCGAAGCCGGCCGAGCCTCCCACACCGGGAGCCAAGTAGAGTCGGCGTCTTGGTTTGCTTCGCTTGTCGCGGAGGAACATCCCGAAGGGTGTGCTAGTCGGACCACGGCCAGACGGCACCCAGCGCTTCGCGCTGCAGCTTGGTCAGTTGCTGTATGCCGGTGGTTGCCAGGTCGAGTTGGTCGGCCAGTTGCTGGCGGGTGAAGGTTCGTCCTTCAGCCGTCCCCTGAACCTCGACGAATTCGCCCGACCCGGTCATCACCATATTGCTGTCGACCTGGGCCCGCACATCTTCGGAATAGTCGAGATCGAGCAGCAGGCGGTCTGCGACCAGTCCCAGGCTGATCGCCGCAACGCTGGTGCGAAAGACCGGTGCCTGCGGCGGGAGTTTGGCAGCGATTGACGCCACGGCGTCCACGAGGGCAATAAAGCCCCCGGTTATTGACAGAGTGCGCGTCCCGCCATCGGCTTGCAGCACGTCGCAATCGACCGTGATCTGCCGGGGGCCCAGGGCGTCGAGATTCACAACGGCCCGCAGACTGCGGCCGATCAGTCGCTGAATCTCGGTCGTGCGTCCATCGACCTTGCCGGCCCGTTCACGTGACTTGCGCGGCGACGTGCTGCCCGGCAACATGTTGTACTCCGCCGTTACCCAGCCCCGGGTTTCATCCTTTTTCATCCACGGTGGCAGCGATTCATCGACACTCGCCGTGCAGAGAACGATGGTGTCTCCCGCGCGGATCAGGACGCTGCCGGGCGCCGCCTGGGTGTACTTGCGGGTGATCGTGATTGGACGCAGGTCTTGGGGTGAGCGTCCGTCGCGGCGGCGGAATTCGTCGGTTGAGGTGTTGGTCGGTGACATGGTGCAGCTTTCTCAGGGGCAAAGGCCGTGTCTGTTCCCAACGTCTCACGGCAGGGACGCGCGGCGGATTCTTCGACGTCAGCGATGACCGCGCGGAACGGGGGCATCGATCGTGTCGCACGACAGTGGTCACTCAAAAACTGGTCCCGGTGCTCGCCCTGCGGACCACTCACCCGGTGTCAGGTGAATGTGCGGTCAGTGCGAACGATTCTGCTGCAGCCACAGCAGGATCCCACGCGCCACGTGCATCCGGTTTTCGGCTTGTGGGATGACGATGCTGTTGGGTCCATCCAGGACGTCGTCTGTGACTTCTATGTTCCGCCGGGCGGGCAGGCAATGCATGAAGCGGGCATGCTGTGGAGCGGCGGCCATCAGTGCGGAGTTGACCTGGTACGACGCAAAGACCTGCTTCCGCTTTTCAAATTCGGCTTCCTGTCCCATGCTCGCCCAGACATCGGTGTAGACAACGTCGGCTCGGGCCACCGCGGCTCGAGGATCGGTTATCTGTGCCACGTCGGCCGTCGGAACCTTCTGCTTGATGCGTTCGACGAAGTCGGGGGTAAACTGATAGCCCACAGGGGCCGCCAGGATGAATTTGACCCCCGTCATGGCGCAGGCGACGGCCAATGACCGCGCCACGTTGTTAGCATCCCCCACGAACACGACCGTCTTGCCCTTCAGGCCACCCAGGGTTTCCTGAACAGTCAGGACATCCGACAAGGCCTGGCACGGGTGCCCCTGGTCGGACAGACCATTGATGATCGGGCAACCGGCGTGTTCGACGAATTGATCGACCAGTTTGTGCGAAAAAACGCGCAGCACGATCCAGTCGGAATACGAGCCCAGGACGCGGGAGACGTCGGCGACTGACTCACGCCCGTTCAGGCCTGCTTCGCCACACGACAGGAACAGGCTGGACCCTCCCAATTGTGCGATGGCAACTTCAAAACTCACCCGGGTCCGCAACGACGGTTTTTCAAAGACGAGGGTTAAGACCCGTCCACCCAGCAGGCAGGGGCGCTCTCCGTTGCGGAATTGGGTTTTCAACTCAACCGACAACTGCAGGATCTCGGAAACGTCGGCAGGGGTCAGTTGAACGAGAGAATCAACATGTTTCATAAAAGCCTCTTTTTTGCCGCCGATAACGCGAAACCGCCGGGGGTTCTGCTCCCGGCGGTGGCGTGCAAATCTGACTCTTTTCTAGCCGTTTATGGGACGGCAATCAAGGGGTCCAAAATCTCGTTGACAACCCGCACGGCCCCGGTTACTGGTGAGTTGGTCGCGCTGTTCACAGCCGGCAACTTTCGATGTGGGGGTGCAAAAGATCTCCTCCCCGAGAATGATGGAAACAATGTCAGCCGTCACTCTGGGAAAACGACACAAACTGTGACCTTCAAAGTCCTTGCGCAATCGTGGCGAAAACGCCGGCAGGGGATATTCAGCCAACGAAGAGGCATCCATGTCAGCCATCCAGCGGATTCTGTGTCCAGTCGATTTTTCGCCCGTTTCACTGCAGGCTCTGGCTTATGCCGAGCGGCTGGCGTCGAGTTTGCAGGCGGAACTGGTTCTGGTGCACGCGTTTGATCCCCCGCCCGGCCCGGCGTATCTGGAATTACAGGCCCCCCCAGACCACGCCCTGCAACAGCAACTGCAGGCCGTTTCGGTCAGTTTGCCGGCCCGGCAGGTCGTGCGGTTGATGCATTCGGGCCCCCCGGGTGAGGTCATCTGCTGGCTGGCCCAGGAACGCGGGTGTGACCTGATTGTCCTCGGGACCCACGGTCGGACGGGTCTGGCCCACCTCCTTTTGGGCAGCGTGGCCGAGTACGTAGTCCGCCATGCCCGGTGTCCCGTCGTGACCGTCCGGGCCCAGTCCCCCGATGCACCCCCTCTGGCCGAACCGATCGTCCTGCCCCCCAAAGCGCCCCGCTTTCTGTGACGCACACTGGGCAGGCGGTCAGGCGGTCGCGGCGATCTGGGAAAGAGCGGCGACCACGGCGTCGATCTCGGCGGCCGTCGTGAAGGGCCCGACGCTGATGCGGACCGTTCCGCCTGATTCGAGGCTGCCAAGGGCCCGATGGGCACCCGGGGCACAGTGCAGACCGGCCCGCACGGCGATTCCGAACGACTGATCGAGAATCGCGGCCACGGCTTGGGGTTCGTAATCTGGGATTGTAATGCTGACGACTCCGACGCGATCGGCCGCGCTGCAGGGGCCGAGTTGCCGCAGGTTCGGGATTTCCGCCAGCCCCTCGAGCAATTGCAGGATCAACTCCTGTTCCTGCCGGTGTACGGATTCAACCCCCCGGCCAAGCAACCATGAAACGCCGGCTTCCAGACCGACCAGACCGGGGGCGTTGTGGTTTCCCGATTCATATTTGTCGGGCAGAGACGACGGCTGGACGTCGTCTTCGCTGTGGGTGCCGGTCCCTCCTTGACGCAGGCTGGCGACTCGCTCTTCGACTCCCGGCCGCAGATACAGACCGCCGGTTCCCAGTGGCCCGAGCAGGCCTTTATGGCCGGCGAACGCAAACAGGTCGATGGGTGCATCCCGCAATTGAATCGGCAACTGCCCGGCGGTTTGCGCGCCATCGACCAGAAACAGCGCACCGGCCCGGTGCGCCAGTTCGCCGACTTCGTGAATCGGCTGAATGGTGCCCGTGACGTTCGAAGCATGCATCAACGCCACGAGTTTAGTATTGGCCTGCAGCGCCTGGCGGAATTGGAACGGGTCCACTTTGCCGTTGGAGTCCGCCGGGACCTGGGTCACCTGGATGTGTCGGCTATGTTGCAGGGTACTTAGTGGCCGCAACACCGAATTGTGCTCGATCTGCGATGTGACCACGTGGTCACCAGGCTGTAACAGCCCGTGCAGTACGAGATTCAGGCTGTCGGTACAGTTGAAGGTGAATACGATCTGCTCGGGGCTTTGTGCACCCAGAAGATCGGCAATCTGCTTACGGCAGCGATGAACGCTGGCTGTGACATCGAGCGTCGCATTGTAGGCCCCGCGGCCCACCGGCGCACCGTTGCTCCGTTGGTAATGGTCGACCGCCGAGTAGACGGCTTCCGGTTTCGGAAAGCTGGTCGCTGCGTTATCCAGGTAGATCATGAGTCAGACCGCTATCGCTCGGGGGCGTCCTGGGGCGTCGCAATCGCCCCTTCGACGATCGGCGTGCCTTCGGCATTCCCCCAGTCAGACCAGCCCAGATAGTAGTTGCGAGCGCGGCAGCCCAGCCATTCCAAAGCGAATGTGCTCACGGCGGCGCGGCCTCCTCCCTGGCAATGGCAGATTACCTGCTCGCCCGTCCGGATGCCCGCCTTCTCGAATTTGCCCAGCAAATCCTGGCGATTAAGAAAGCGTCCGTCGTCGTCAACCAGTTGGGTCCACTCCAGGTGACAGGCCGCGGGGATATGTCCCCCCCGCTTGGATTTCCGGTCGGTGCCCGACACTTCAGCTGCGGTGCGATTGTCGAGTACCTTCGCCGAGCGATCCTTCAGGGCGGCCAGCACATCCTCGCGCGCGGCCCCCACATCTTTCTGGAACTCGACCTTCCAGGGACGGGTCGGGATCTGCGGAACGTCGGTGGTCACGGGACGCTGTTCTTTGGCCCAGAGCGGAAACCCGCCGTTGACGAGTGCTGCGTTTTCCACTCCCATCCACCGCAGGAAGAACCAAACCCGGGCGGCGTCGAGTTGCTTGCGCGCATCGTAAGTGACCACAGCCGATTGTGCCGTGAGTCCCAGCGTACCGGCCCAATTCTCCCAGAATGTGCGGTCGGTCAATCCCCCCGGTTGCGCGGCGCGGGTTTCGAGAGCCTTGGTATCCACCCACAGCGCGCCGGGCAGATGTCCTTTCTCGTAATCCGCGCGGGGCCGACAGTCGAGAATCCGCAGGTTGGGATCATTCAGTCGGCGTTGAAGATCGTCAAACGTCAGCAGTTGCCCACGGGGTTTTGTCGGGGACGCATCGGCTTGGGCCTGACTTTCGGCGGCTGGTGCCGATGCCGTGAACGAAATTCCCCACAGACAAAGACTCAGTGCCCCGACGGTGAAAGTGGTCGTGTGATTTCGCATAGAGCCTGTTCCCTGACAAAAGTTGTTATCCGAATTTTACCACGACGACCGTCGCGTCGTCTTGCTGGGCGACCCGGAATTTCCGTACGGCATTGAACAGGGCCTGCACGATCTCGCTGGAACAGGCCGAGGCGTGTTCGCGCACCACGTCCTGTACTCGGCCACGCCCGAACAGTTCTCCGTCTAAATCCATCGCTTCTTCGATTCCGTCGGTGGTGACGACCATGATGTCTCGTCGCTCGATCTCGACCGTCTGGCTCGGGAATTTGCTGTCTTCAAACCACCCCAGAGCCGGCCCAGTGCTGTTCAAACGCTGTTTCAGTTCTCCCTGGCTCGAAAACAGATATGCCGAATGCCCGGCCGCCGTGAATTGGAGCCGTTTATGATCGGGATCGAGCTTCGCATAGAACAGAGTGACGAACCGTCCATCGGTCAACTCGCGCTGCAGCAGGTGGTTGGCGATGGCCACGATTTTGGAAATGCTGTGTTCGGATCGCGCCAGGGCCCGCAGATACGAGCGGGTCGCCGCCGTGACCAGTGCGGCGGCAAAGCCATGGCCACTGGCGTCTCCCACGGCGATCGCGAACCGCTGATCGGGAAGCGCGACGAAGTCAAAGAAGTCGCCTCCGGTCAACTGGGCGGGTTTCGAAACGCCGAAAATATCGCAGCCATCGAAATGGGGATGGGGATCGGGCAGCATCGCGCGCTGCACGAATTGGGCGGTGGTGAGTTCCGATTCAATCCGCCGTTGGTCCGCCACATCGACGATCGCCGCGACAGCAAGTGGTCCTTCGTCGGTCTCCACCGGGGTGACGCTGATCTCCACAGGAAACGTTCGGCCCTGACCGTCTTCGGCCTGAACTCTGCGTCCGACCCCCATCTTGCGGGCCACACCGGCGTCGAAGAACCGCTGGACATGCAGATGATGGAGCGGGCGTGATTCAGCGGGTACGAGCAGGTCGACACCGCGGCCCAGCAGGGCGCCCTCCTCGTATCGGAACAGCTTCGCGGATTCCGAATTGGCCAAGATGATTCGCCCATCCCGATCGACCACGATCAAGGCAATGGGCAGCGCTTCGATGACCAGCCATAGCCGTGCAGCCGAGTCGTGCAGGCTCAGTGCCGAAAGACACTCGGTCAATGACATCAGGGTCTCCGGCGGAGTCAGGGAAAGCACGATTTTCGTATCAGGAAATTCATGACAACGATCATCTCAGGCGAACAGTCAAATGCAAGGTACCCTGTCGGCCTCTCCGACGTTTGGCGAGAATTTCCCGAGGATTCAGTCAATTATACGGAGCATCCATTTGACCGGCCTGAAAATAGACCGATTGTCTCGTTGAAGCGCAGCTGCCGCAAGAAACCAGGAGCGCTTGTGGAAATTCTTGACAAACCGAGGACGCGGTGGTACAAGCTCACTTAGAGGAAGTATATCGAATCGCCCAAGGCGGGCGAATCATCTGGCTATGTCAGCCTTCTGCACCAAGTCGGTGCAGAAGGCTTTTTTTTCGGCTATGGCAGCCCCGGTTGCGCCACTGTGCGAACCGGGGCTCTTTTTTTACTGGTGTGAGACGATTGATTCCCAATCGTCCGCACGCATTCCCAGAAAGGAGACTCATCATGTCCACGGCCATTTCCCAATCTGGTACCCGTCCCGAGAAACCTCGCGTACGTCCGTTTGAGATGCTGCGCCAGGAGTTCGATGATCTCTTTGGCCGTCTGGCCAACAATTGGGATGCTCATTGGCTGGCACGCGATTTCGAGGCGGCTTGTGACGTGTCCGAAACGGCGGATGCGTTCCAGTTGCGCATGGACTTGCCCGGGATCAAACCCCAGGACCTCGTCGTACAAGTGACCGGAGACACGGTGCATATTTCCGGCGAGCGAAAGGAAGAATCCGACGAAAAGGGAAAGACCTACCATCGGATGGAACGCCGCAGCGGTAAATTTGAGGAAACGGTACGGTTACCGGCACCGGTCCACGATGACCAGGTGCAGGCCGAGTATCACGCAGGAGTGCTGACAGTCACGCTCCCGAAAACACGGGCGAGCACCCTGCGGACGGTCAAGGTGCAAACCGCCGAGAAGTGAGCTTCGCTGTGATGGATCCGACCGGTGGCGACCCACAAATCGGCCTCGCCACCGGTCTGGGTTTTCCAGCCTGGTATTGAAATTGATCTGGATGTGTTAAAGCTCAGTTAACCTTTTTGCGCTCTGGGAGGTTTTTATCCAATGAGTATCTCAATCTTGGAAGTCGCACCCCATAATGGAGGCTCTCACATTACTACGGATTCCATTGAACAACGTGATTCAGGTCGGTCGCAGCCCATCCCTTCGATGACGGCGGCAGAAGCCCACTTGGCGGAATGCTGCACGCGGCAGTTGCAGCAGACGCGATACGCGGGACTCCGTCGCGTGGATGTTGATGTGCGAGGTGGAACGGTCCGCCTCCAGGGTTGTGTGTCGAGTTTCCATCTCAAGCAACTCGCGCAATCGATTGTGCAGCAGGTGCCGGGCATTCGTAAGGTGCTCAACGAACTCGAAGTTCGCCCCGGTGAATGAGCAACTGGGGGGCCTGTGGTGATCAACCACTCCGAAGCGTGGCGATGGTGCAAATGACCGTGAAATCTGATTGCCGTGCCGTGAAGTTCTGGTCATAATCGACAATGATCTAACTTCCCAGTGGCCCTGAAATGTTGAATCGTTGCACTATGCAAATCGACTCGCTTCAGCAGGATCAGACAGGTTTACCGGCACGGAAGCTACCAAATAACTGGTTGTCGGCGAGAAAATCGCCCGTGACGGCGAAGGCCACGGGCGACTCGCAGGCGCCGGAAGTGAAGCCCAGCACTCGATTTGAACGATATCTCGTTGAGCGTTTGCTGAAAGCCGGTGGCAATCCCCGGGTGCGTGTCGTGCTCTGGGACGGTGTGGCGATCAGTACTTCACCGCTGCCCGCCGTGGGGGATGTCGAGATCCGCAGTCGCGCTACGCTGTATCGACTGATTCTGGACCCGGCCCTGGCCTTTGGAGATTCGTTCAGCGACGGTTCCATCGAAATCGCAGGCTCTCTCGTCGACGTGTTGACGGAAGTGTTCGCCGCCCGGAAGAACTCACCCCCGTCGGGTGCTCTGACGCGACTGCTGGCGGGGTGGCGTCGTCCGCGATCGCATTCCATTTCCGATTCACGCGACTGCATTCACCATCATTACGACATCGGGAACGATTTTTATCGTTTGTGGCTCGATGAGCGGATGCAGTATTCGTGTGCTTACTTTCCCGAGCCTCAGGTGACGCTTGAGCAGGCGCAACTGGCCAAGCTCGACCATGTCTGTCGGAAGCTGCAATTGCAGCCTGGGCAAACGGTTCTGGAAGCCGGGTGTGGCTGGGGCGGTCTGGCGATTCGCATGGCGGAGCGGTGGGGGGCTCGGGTCAAGGCCTTCAGTCTGTCGCATGAGCAGGTGGAACTCGCTCGTGAACTCGCCCGACAGAAAGGTCTGACGGGGCAAGTTGAGTTCGTCGAAGATGACTACCGCAATGCGGCGGGTACCTATGATGCGTTTGTCTCCGTCGGCATGCTGGAGCATGTAGGACTCGAAAATTACCGTGAACTCGGCCGAGTCATCGATCGCTGCCTGGCACCGCACGGACGTGGCCTGTTGCATTCCATCGGACGGAACGCACCGCAGCCCTTCGACCTGTGGACTGCGACACGCATCTTTCCCGGGGCCTACGCGCCGTCGCTACGAGAAATGCTGGGCGTGCTTGAACCCTGGCGCCTGTCGGTCCTGGATGTAGAAAACCTGAGGCTGCACTACGCGTTGACCTTGAAACACTGGCTGGCACGCTTCGACCGTGTCGCCGACGCCGTCGGCCAAGTGTTCGACGACACCTTTGTGCGCATGTGGCGGTTGTACCTGGCCGCCTCGGTGGCCGCGTTCCAGGCGGGGGGCCTGCAGTTGTTTCAGGTCGTGTTCGCCCGCGAGACCGATCAGTTGATCCCCCTGACCCGCGACCACCTGTATCGCGGCCCGGCGGAGTGCTGAACCGCTTCTACGTCACAGCCCGAATCCTCCGGGAAATCAACGCGGGTACAGGTCGTCGACACGCTGCAGATGACGCAGCACATCCAGCGTGCTGATCACCCCCACGAGGGTTCCGGTGGCGTCGACAACAAACAGGCGATGGACCTTTAGGGCCAGGAGCTGCGCCACCACGGCCACGGCGGAATCACTCGTGGAAACTTCCAGCACCGTGGGCGTCATGACCTCACTGACTCTGACCACTTCGGTCTTGCGGGCGTATACGGCTTCGCGCATCGCCGGCGGGCAGCGTCGGTCAAACGCCCGATAGTATTCAGCGTCATGCGGGTCCCAGTGGGCCGCTTTTGAATCGTGACGCACGACATCGGTGTGGCTGATCACCCCCACGGCTCGGCCGGCGTCATCGACCACCGGCGCCGCGCTGATCTCGTGTTCGATTAGAAAAGCCGCCGCGTCGGAAATTGTCGCATCATGACGAATTGAGACCGGATTGGCGGTCATCAAGTCGCCCGCTGTGGCAGCGCGCAAGCCCAGAAAAAACGGTCCGTGAGGGAACGATTGAGTCGTCATGATTTTCTGCTCCGTCGGTATCGCGAGTGCCCGCTGCCGTCTGACGTGGCCAAACAAAAAGCCCGGGCGGTACCGTAAGGGTAACCCGGGCTATCATGGCCAATGGTCTCGCCAGTCATAAGCGAACACCCTGCCTATATGTCTGGTATATCAAACCGCGAATTTCCGGGTCAATGGCAGGCGTCCTTCGCGAAACGGCGAATTTTGAGTCGGAATGACGCGCTGGGAGGTCGCCAGAAAGCAAGACACCGCGGTGGAGGTAGTAAACTACCTGCACCGCGGTGTCGAGTTGAACATGGCCCGGATTCGGTGTTCAGCGACGGACGCGATCGAGCCCGGATGTCACGCTCGCATCGGTCGCCGCTGGCGGGGTCAACTCGTCCGTCGGAACCGACGAATTGCCCGCATCGTTCTTGTCTGTCTGGGTCGAGTCGTTCTTCGAGATCTTGACCGACTTGCCGCTCTTGTAAGGAGGCGGAACCACTTTGGCCGACTCTTCGACGACCGGCTTCTTCTTGCCACGGTCAGACAACTTGATCTGCGAATTGAACTGCGGAACCAGGTAGCCGGGCACGGTCCGCTGGCGGTAGATCACCAGGGCGTGCATGCCGTGGTACAGCGGGCCGCAGTCCGACGCCACATGCCGATTGTTGATCAGGTCACGGGCCACGCTCGCGATCGCCCGGCGGAACCATTCTTCGTTCAGCTTGCTCTGGGGCAACGCGATCATCAGCCATTCCAGCTGGTGTCCGGACGTCGTGATCCGGGTGGCAAAGTCTTCGCTGTAGCCTGGGCCGCGGAAGTGCTCGGACGAGAACGATCCGTCGGCATTCTGCAGCGACTTGGCCAAAGCGACGTACCGCTTGATCTTCTGGTCAGCTTCGAACCATACGCCGCGGAGGTGCTTCTTGCCGGGGGGCAAGGTCGACAGGTACATGTTGCGGGCATAAGCCAGAGCGAACAGACCGTGGCAACCGCCGCAGGCGCCGCTTTCGACCGGTTCGTCGACCTGCAGCTTGACCAGGCGTTCAATGCTCCACGGTTCACCCGCCGCATTGAACCACTGGGCGTCGGGTTCTTCGTAGTGCGCCAGGGCCCACAGGGTCCAGGTGATTTCATAGTTGCCGTTCACCTGCATCTTGGCATCGTTGATGATGTCCTTGACGGTGATGATTTTGGTCGGCGTCTTGACCTCATATTCCAGGGGAATATTGGCCATGCACATGTATCCCAGGAACTGCGTGGGATGTCCTTCGAACGCGTAGGGACGCGTGAAAGGATGCCCCCGGCCGCCGTAGGGTGTGGCTTCCCACAACGGCATGCCGTCGAAGTACACACCGCTGGTGATCCATTCAATTCCACTGACTTCTTCTTTGGGATTGTCTTTCATGACGAGAGACAGATCCCAGCGCTGGGCGAGGATGCCATGCACCACCTGCCAGGGGGTGTGGACGCCCGCCGTCAATTTGCGTTGAGCCGTGACACGGATGGCCCGGTCAATCAACTGATTGAACTCATCGCCCGACGTAGGCAGCGTCGAGTTCGAGGTCTGAACGATCTCGGGTTCGTTTGCAGGCTCTTCGGCGCGGGCTGTGGGCAGTCCGCTGCAGAGCAGAGCGAGAAACGCGATGAATTGTAACCAAACACGTTGCGAAGTCATGATCGACAGTCTCTCCGTGGTGCAGTCAGCGATGGAGTTTGCATCCGGTGCATTGGAGAGGGGGGCACGTTCAGGTAGTCCTGGTGATTTGTAAGGCACGTTGCGAGGCAACCACCGACGGAAATCGGCACATGCCCCCTCATCGACACAAGCTTCCGGTCTTGTGTGGTTGATAACGGGTTTCCCGAAATGACGAACTGCAGCAAGGCAAGTCGATTCGGGAACACCGCCGTTGAAATCGACAGACGACGATGGGTTGGTAGAGGTTTTCCGACTTGTCAGGGCGCAATCTCCTGACTCGTGACGCTCCCGTGCGAACAACCGGAAAACTCCGGCAGGCCCGATACAGAAATCTTGCCGACTCTGCTGCGTATATGACCGCCAAATGCCCAGTGTGGCCGAATTTGCCGCGGAAGGGTTGTCCTCGCTGAACGGCAATTTGCCAGGGAATGCCCTCGTGTCCCGTTGCGATCGCATCCCGGCGAATTGAGTTTGCCCCCAGGGCACCAGTTGGCGATGGGCCCGCAAGTGCTGCTGGCGGGTTCAGCCTGGCTTATTTCGTGTGGGAAAAATGCTGGCGGGTCTGGCCAATCAAAGCGATTGGCCGCCGATTTCAGAGTGATCTGAAACGGGCGGCCAATGCGAAACGCCTCAATTCCCGCCGGATTATTTCACGATTTTCGCTTTGGGTAACGCGGCCTGGAGTTTTCCGACCGCCTCGTCAGATGCCTGAGTGAATCGCAAATCGACCGACTTCAGGTTTTTCAGGGCGACCAGCTTGGCAACCCCGGCGTCGGTGATTTTCGTGCTGTGCAGATCGAGCGACTCGAGCTTTGCCAGACCAGCCAGCGCTGCCAGCCCCTCGTCACCAATGGCCGTTTCTTTCAGAATCAAAATCTTGAGGTTGGCCAGCCCTTTCAGATGGGCCAGGCCAGCGTTGGTGACATTCGTGTGCCAGAGATCAAGGGACTCCAGTTTCGACAGCCCGGCCAGATGGGCCAGACCGGTATCGTCGACTTGAGTTTCGCTGAGGACCAGCACCTTCAAATTGGCCGAACTCTTGAGATTTGCCAAACCGGCGCCGGTGACACTGTTGCAACCCCGCAGACTCAAACGCGACAGCACTTTAATTTTACCCAGATGCTCCAGACCGGCATCGGCCACGCCATCACGCATCAGGGTGATGTCTTTCAGGGCCGGCATGCTGGCCAATGCCGCCATGCCTTCGTCAGTCACGCGTTGCGAGTCTTCGATCGCCAGCACCTGCAGTGACTTGAGAGACCGGATCTTTTCCAGGCCGGCGTTGGTGACCTCAAAGCTTCGCAACTTAAGGGTTTTCAGGTTCTTCAACTTTTCGACATGGGCCAGGCCCTTGTCGGTCACGTAGGCACAGCCTCGCAAGTCCAATAGCGTAATCTGCGGCATCTCGGGCAGATCGGCCAGACCGTCATCCGACAGGTTCGTGAACAGGAGATGGAGTTGCTCGAGCTTCTTCAGACCCGTGAGGAGCTTCAGGGCTCCGTCGGAAATGCTGGAACGGCGCAGATTGATCGACTTCAGACTTTCGAGCCCGACCAGATGCTCCAGACCTTTGTTGGTCACGGTCGAGCAGTTATCGAGTTCGAGATCAACCAGCGACTTCAGGCCCGCCAGATGGACGAGTGCGGCGTCATTGATGCGCGGCCCCCACACCACCAGGGACTTCAGTTTCGGGAATTTTGAGACAGGTTCAAGCTGTTCCGGCCGGACCCGCTGATTCCGGAAGTCAATTCCCGAGACGCTCCCCTCTTTGTCGAAGGCCAGCTTACCCCCCAGTTTCTGGATCGCCTGGGCGGCGGCCTGCTGCTCGGGGGGGAGTTTGCTCAAATCGACTTTGGCCTCAGACTTTTTATCTGTCTTGGCTTCCCCGTCGTCGTCCTGGGCCAGCACAGAAGAGGTGGCCCCAGCGACCAGAATCAGGAGCAATCCGACGCCCCTCCACGCATGTTTCAACTCCCGCAGCATCTTCAATTTCTCCCCGGTTGCGAACGACTCTATTGATTGATAATGTAAAGAAATCTCTCGATTTTCCGGTTCTCAAGTTTCGTATTTTCAGACTTCCTGGAGTTCAAAACAATGTCCCGCAGCACTAATCGTAGAACATTCTTACAAGAAACGGCAGCGATCGGTGTCGGGCTCTGGGCCGGCGGCGGGATGTTGCCTCAGGCCAGTGCCTCGGCCAACGAGAAGATTCGTTTTGCCTGCATCGGGATCGGCGGTAAAGGGGACAGCGACTCGGCCGACGCCGGCAAGCATGGCGATGTCGTCGCCATCTGCGATATCGACGACGCGCGTCTGGAAAACGCGGCCAGCAAGAAGTTCCCCAACGCCAAGAAGTTCAATGACTACCGCAAGTTGTTCGATGAAATGGGCAAGAGCATCGACGCGGTGACGGTCAGCACGCCCGACCATCATCATGCGTTCGCCTCCATTGCGGCCATGAAGCTGGGGAAGGCCTGCTTCACGCAGAAGCCCTTGACCCACTCGGTTTCCGAAGCCCGCCTGATGGCGGTCACCGCTCGGGAAATGAAAGTGGCCACACAGATGGGGAACCAGGGCACGGCCGAAGATGCCCTCCGCAAAGCCGCCGCGACGATCAAGTCGGGCGCCCTGGGCAAAATCAAGGAAGTGCATGTCTGGACGAACCGTCCGGTGTGGCCGCAGGGTGGTCCGCGACCCAAGCCGGCCGACAGCATTCCCGAAACCGTCCACTGGGATCTGTGGATCGGCCCGGCCCCGTTCCGTGAATACGCTCCGGGTTACCATGACTTCAAATGGCGTGGCTGGTGGGACTTCGGCACCGGCGCCCTGGGTGACATGGCCTGCCATACGTTCAACATGCCCTACATGGCGCTGGGCCTGAAAGACCCGATTTCGATCGAAGCCGAGCATTCGGGACACAATGGCGACAGTTATCCCAACTGGTCGATCATCAAGTTCCAGTTCCCGGCCAACGCCGAACGGCCTGCCATTCCCGTCACCTGGTACGACGGTGGTGAAAAGCCCGATCGGGAACTGTTTGGCGAGAAGTACGCCAACAAAGATCTCCCCATCAGCGGGTGTCTGGTCGTGGGCGAAAAGGATACGCTCCACGCTCATGGCGACTACTGCAACAGTTTCGATCTGATCGGCGGAGGCACGCTGCCCAACGTCGAATTCGTGAAATCGCCCGGCCACTTCAAGGAATGGGCCGATGCGATCCGCGGTGGCAAGCCGGCCGTGTCAAACTTTTCCGACTACTCCGGTGGTTTGACCGAAACCATTCTGCTGGGCAACCTGGCGGTCTGGGCGGGCAAGGGCCCGAATGCGGATGGCAAGAAGATTATGTGGGATGCCGCGAATCTGAAGGCGACGAATGCGCCGGAAGTCGCCAACATCATCAAGCGGGGCTACCGCTCTGGCTGGACGCTGTAAAGCGTCCCAGCAGCTGACGATTGGTAATTCACAGCCCGGTCTCTGGCAGCAGAGACCGGGCTGATTTCATTCTTTGATCGGCAAACTTCAACATTGACGAAGATGCCGGCCGCACGCCGCCGGCCGTCGCGAGTCACGCGAGCCGGGCGGGCCTGTCGATCTCCAGTTCCAGCGGAATGTCTCATTGCTGAGGCCTTTCGTACGCGCCTGTGAGTTTGTGCCGATCGGGGAGTTTCTACCTCGTCGGTCGGATGGAACCCGGAATTCGGGCAGTGACGGCCCACCCATGACAGCCTCGATTGAGTCTCATGCCGTTCCCACGGCGTCCGGCCTGCCTGCCAGCGACGACTATTGGTCTCTCGCTCGGCAGCCGCTGCACTGTCTGCTGTTTCTGCTGCCGCTCATCGTAACGTATGAACTGGGGGCCGCGCTGTTCGCCGCCGGTGACTCGGCGCGGAACGGTGCCGATTACTGGCTGCGCTGGGTGCTGGGTGAAGCGGGGTGCCAATACCCCTGGATTCTGCCCGTCGCCATTGTCGCCGCGTTGATCGTCCGCCAGTTCACCGGGCGGTTTCGCTGGAGGCCCTCTCCGGGCACCTTGTGTGGGATGTTGGCGGAAAGCCTGTTCTTTGGTGGGTGTCTGGTGTTGGTGGGCCAATTGCAGGATCTGGCATTTCGCCAGTCACTGGCTCAGGCAACAGCGGCCGTGCCAGTCCAGATCGGGTCGCACGAGGGCTCACTGCCGCTGGCGATCAGCTACCTGGGAGCCGGGGTGTACGAAGAGATCTTGTTTCGGGCCTGCCTGTTGCCGCTGGTGGCCGGCGCTCTTCGCTGTCTGCTGGTGCCCCGCACTCTGGCGATCGGGATGGCGATTGTGGGGACCAGCATTCTCTTTTCGCTGGCCCACTACGTGGGCCCGGTCGCCGATCAGTTCACCTGGTTCAGCTTTGTCTTTCGGGCCACCGCCGGGGTGTTCTTCTCGCTGCTGTTTCTCGTACGCGGGTTTGGCGTCACGGTGGGCAGTCACGCGGCGTACGATCTGATTGTCGGCTTATTGATCCCGGCGTTTCTATAGTCGAACCCGTCGCAGCCGAGAGCGTACTTTCGACACGTCGCCGGACGCTCGGCGCAATGTTCATTGCCAGAGTCTGCCTGCCGGGCATGACACCCGGCTGCGGCAGCGCGGCCGGGCTCGATTCAAATGATCTGCCGAATCGGATCAGCCCCTTCGACTCCGACAAGTTTCTGGTCGAGGCCGTTGTAGAAGTACGACAGGTTGTTGGGATCGAGTCCCATCTGGTGCAGAATCGTGGCGTGCAGGTGCTTGACGTGGAACCGATCAACCACAGCGTTGCTGCCGAGTTCGTCGGTCTCCCCCACGCTGACACCCCCCTTGATGCCGCCCCCGGCGGCCCACATCGTAAATCCATAGGCATTGTGGTCGCGGCCGGTCCCCTGGGCGTATTCCGCCGTGGGTTGACGTCCGAATTCACCACCCCAGACGACGATCGTCTCGTTAAGCAGTCCGCGTTCTTTCAGATCGGCCAGCAACCCGGCGATGGGCAGATCGGTGTTGCCCGCGTGCCGCGTGTGGTTGAGCACAATGTCGTTGTGGGCGTCCCAGTTATTGTCGTTGTGTGATCCGCCCGAATAGACCTGGATGAAACGCACTCCCCGTTCGACCAGTCGCCGGGCCAACAGGCATTTGCGTCCGAAATCCGCCGTTTGCGGCTGGTCGATGCCATACAGCTTGTGGGTGGCTTCGCTTTCCTGCGAGAAATCGACGGCTTCGGGGGCGTATTGCTGCATCTTGAAGGCCAACTCGTAACTGGCAATGCGGGCGGTCAGTTCACTGTTGTCGCCACGCGGACCGGCGTGCACCCGGTTCTTTTCTCGCAGGTGATCCAGCAGCTTTCGCTGTTCGGTCCGGCTGGCGCCTTCCGGCAGGTCAAGATTGTGAATCGGAGTCCCATCCGCACGAATGACTGTGCCCTGGTACGCCGCCGGCATGTACCCGCTCGACCAGTTCTTCGGTCCGCTGATCGGACCGCCCGTATTATCGAGCATCACCACGAAGCCGGGCAGGTTTTCGTTTTCACTCCCCAGGCCGTACGTGATCCATGATCCCAGGGCAGGGTGCCCCGAGAGAATTCGCCCGGAGTTCATCATCAGCATGGCTGAGCCATGAATGGGAGACTCGGCGTACATCGAGTGTATGAAGGCAATATCGTCCACCCGTTTGGCCAGATTCGGAAACAGATCCGAAACCCATTTGCCGCACTGCCCATACTGCGAGAACTTCCACTTCGGGCCGACGATGCGGCCCTGGTTGCGATGCCCGCCCCGACCAAAGGTCTTCACTTCAATCGTCTTGTCGTTGAGATCGTACAGCTTGGGTTTGTAGTCGAACGTATCGACATGGCTGGGGCCGCCGTACATGAACAGAAAGATGACACTCTTGGCCTTGGCGGGATAGTGTGGCTGCCGGGGGGCCATGGGATTGATGAAATGCGACTGTGCGTCGGCAGCGACCGCCGGGCTGCCGAAGAAGCCGTCGCCCGAAAGGAGCCCCGACAGGGCCACCGATCCGAACCCGGCACCGGTTTCCCAGAGAAATTCGCGCCGCGTACGACCACAGAACTGACCTTGGCGACCGGGAAGATTTGACATGGTGTTTACCGCCTCTTTGGCAATTTGGTGAAGGGCAGGTCAGGGATTGTCGTTAGAGAAATTCCTGGCTGCGGTCGAGCTGTGTGGTGGGAAGTTGGTGCTCGGAAGGTGCTTTCAATCGAGGTAGACGAACTCGTTGGCATTCAGCAGCAGCAAACAGTACTGCACGAGTGCCGTATGGGCCTTCAGGCCCGATTCGGTTTCCAGTCTTTTAATAAACGCGACATCGGCCTGAATTTCCGAGTCGCCGGGGTTCCGCGCGGTGGTCAACCGAATGCCGCGGATCACTTGCTGCGTGAGGTCGCCGGGTGCTTCACGTTCCAGCCGTTCGGCCAGTTTGCCCGCCTGCTCGTTGGTGAACTCGCCATTGAGCATCCCCAGGGCCTGCGTCGGCACCGTCGTCGTGAACCGGACAGCACAACTGGCGTCGGTATCGGCCATGTCGTGCTGCGCCAGAATGGGTACGAGCAGCGAGCGTTTGACGTGTACATAGACACTGCGGCGCGAGGCTTCATCCGGAGGCGAATTCCCCCAGCCGCTGCCTGGCACCGACTGCCCGGCGAGCACGGCCTTCGGAATCGGCGGATACACCCCCGGTCCTCCGGCTTTCAGATTGAGCATGCCGCTGGCAGCCAGGACTGAATCCCGAACTTCCTCGGCGGTCAACCGGCGCATATTGAATCGCCAGAACCAGCGATTGCCGGGATCGCGTTCCAACCCCTCGGGGGTGGCCTGCGATGACATCCGATACGTATTCGAGAGCATCAGCAGTCGGTGCATGGGCTTCAGATGCCAGCCCTGCCGCTGGAATTCAGTGGCCAGCCAGTCGAGCAGTTCCGGGTGCGAGGGCAATTCGCCCAGTTTGCCGAAATCATTGGGCGTGGGGACGATCCCCCGTCCAAAGTGAAATTGCCAGAGGCGATTCACCAGCACACGTGCTGGCAGAGGGTTGTCGGGCGAGACCAGCCACTCGGCGAAAGCCCGCCGCTTGCCCGAGGTTCCGCTCGCTTGGGCCCGGTCTTGAATCACCGGGGCCGCGGAGGTCAGCACTTCCGGGAAGCCTGGTTCGACTTTTTCGCCGGGCGAACCGGGGTTGCCACGAATCAGGATGTGCGTCGGTTCACGTCCCTGCTCGGCGACACACATGATTTCGGTGCCCAGCTCGGCCGGTTTCTTGTTGCGGTTGGCTTCAATTTCGGCGGCGAGCGCCGTGTATTTCGCGGCGGTGCCGGCCCCGAGGTATTCGTCCGCCTGCTCGCGAAGCAGGGCGCGGGCTTCGTCCAATTCATCGGTGGGGCTCAAACCGGCGTCAATGAACTGGCCACCGGTCGTTTGATGGCAATGGATGGCAATGACATTGTCACCCACGGTTAAGGCCTGGGTGGCTTCCGCCGGCAGCACAAACCGCTGGTAGGCGACCAGGAAGCCCGTCCGCTGCAGAACCAGCTGGCCGTTCAGATAGACTTCGACTTCATCATCATGGTGCAGATCGAGCGTCAGGCGGGGCGGAACCTGGCTGACGCGAAACGATTTTCGCAGCCAGATGTGCTTCGAGTCCCAGCGTGTGCCGACGACCGCTCCTGGAGTGCCGGGGGTCCCGAATCCTCCGGGGCCATGCTGCCATGAACTGTCGTCAAAACCCGGGTTGGCCCAGTCTGCCGCCGGTTTCTTCTGGGTGTACTGCCATTCCTGGGCTTCTTTGCGCGAGTCAGAAACGAGGCTGTTGCTGGCACCTGCGTTTGCCTCGTCAGTGAGACTGCGCAGACTGAAGCCCGGTCCCTGCCACGCCAATTTCAGTTGGGGAGACTGGTCATTGTTGAAGTATTCAATCCGAATCGGGAGCAGACCGGCCGCAAACGTTGCCTGGACCGTTCCCTCATGGCGGCCACGAGCTGGCTGGTCGATCAGCTGTTTTCCCGCCACGACGAGACGCAATCCTTCGGATGCCTGGAACGAGAACGTGTAATCTCCGGCTTGCGGGACACGCAGTTGACCTTCGAACACTAATCCGATCGCTTCATTGCGAGACGCCGCTGAAAGTGACACGAAGTTGCGTGGCAGATCCCCGCTGGTTTCGACTTTGATGGCTTCGAAGTCGGGCAATTTCTCCCAGGTGTCGCGATACAGACGGAATTTCAATTCCACCAGATCGGGGGAAGTTGCCCCGGGCAGCTTCAGCCCCTTCTTCTTGGCGAAGGCCTGCAGAAAGTCGCTTTCAATGCGGGCCAGTTGTTCATGCAGTTCGACGTCCCGTTTCTTCTGGGCTTCCGCTAGACGGGACTGAATCTGTTTCGTTTCCTCGGAAACGATCAACCGGGTGTTCTTGGCGTTCATGTCGGTCACATCGCGGAAGAACGCCAGCATGCGGTAATAGTCGCGCTGGGGCAGTGGGTCTTTCTTGTGATCGTGGCAGCGGGCACAGCCCACCGACATACCCAGAACGACTTGTCCGGTGGTTGAGGCAATTCCGTCCAGGACATCGTATTTGGCCAGCGGTCGATCCGCCGGTTCGTCATCCCATATGCCGAGGCGGTAGTAACCGGTGGCAATCAGCGTTTCCTGGGTCACTTCGTCCAGTTCATCACCGGCCAACTGCTCGAGCAGGAACTGGTTGTACGGTTTGTCGCTGTTGAAGGACTGGATCACATAGTCGCGATACCGCCAGGCAAACGGTTTGACCGAGTCGCGTTCATAACCATGGGTTTCGGCGAACCGCACCAGATCGAGCCAGTGGCGGCCCCATTTCTCGCCATACTGCGGACTCTCGAGCAGTCTGTCGATCAACTGCTCGTATGCCTGTTCGGTGGGGTTAGCGACGAATTGATCGACTTCTTCTGGTTTCGGGGGCAATCCCGTGAGGTCGTAGTAGGCGCGGCGGATCAGCGCGACAGGATCGGCCGGCGGGGCGGGTTTCAGCTCTTCAGATTCCAGCCGGGCCAGAACAAACGCGTCGATCGAATTCCGAACCCAGTCTTTCTGTTTGACCTGGGGCACCGCAGGCGTCTGCAGCGGTCGGTAAGCCCAGAAGTTCCGGGCTTCGTCATCGACGATCGGAGTTTTGTGTCGAGGAGCTGTTCCTTCCGCTTTGACGCCCGGCGTCCAGGGGGCCCCCTGGTTCAGCCATTTGGTCAGTGTCTCGATTTCAGCCTTCGGCAATTTGCCGCTGGGAGGCATTTCCAGACCGTCATAATTGATGGCCTGCAAGAACAGACTGGCGGCCGGTTTCTTGTCGTCGAAGGCAGGGCCCTGATCGCCACCGGTCAACAGTTCGTCACGGCTGGTCAGGCGGAGTCCGCCCCGAATCTTCTCTTCGCCGCCGTGGCATTTCAGGCAGCGCGCTTTCAGGATCGGCTGCACGTCCTTTTCGAAGAACTCGACCTGCTCTTTCGAGAAGGATTCGTTCGGCGTGTCTGGTTTCGCCGCGGGCTTCTCCTCGGCTTCCGACAGGCGGACACTCTGCCAGATCAACACCAGACTCAACAGGCTGGTACAGCACATGCCCAGCATTTGACGACTTTTCAGCATCAATCGCTCCTCGACGCGGTCTTTGTCACCGCCAGCCTGCGCGGGCGACAACAAACGACTCAAAAACGGCAACTCGCAGTCGATCTTGTTCCCACGAGCCACTTGCAACTCGCAGGCTGAGAACGACAAATCAACCGAGCATCATACCATCCGTTGTGACCGGGCTGCAAAGTCGAAAGGGTTGCTCCACAAGCGTGCGTTGTGTTGGGCCGAGTCGCTGCGAAGCGTGGCGTGCGGAATCGTTTCCCGCCCAAACAGCGAGTTTTGGCGTGATTCGGTCAGAAAAACCGGCGCGACTGGGAATCACCCGGCTCAGGTCGTGACGACGGCTTGAGCCGCTCGACCTGTAACGGTTGTGTCGGTTATGCCGTTCCTGTCGCGATGGGGGGCCTGGCCTGGGGTAAAGTCGTCCGATTATGACTGACGGTTCAATTGCGACAGTCGTCAGCAATATTCCCGATGTCCGAGAGTCGCGAGTGATTCTGGTTCTGCCGCGTCCAATTACAACAGACAAAGTGATTCTCCGATCTCTGGGATTCCGAAAACGACCGTACAGGTTTGTTCGCCATTCGCCACAAAAACGGATTTGATCCCATGTCCCGCTCTAACTTCTCGCGTCTGCTGTCACGGTCGCTGTCCCGCTCGGTTGCGGTCTGGGCGACGGTATTGTTTGTTTCCGGTTCCGCATCGGTCAGTCTGGCCCAGTCGGGCGGATCTGTCCCGGCCCAGTCGGTGTCGCGCAAAGTGCTGGCGCGTCGCACATCGCAGTCGGTCGAACAGCCGTCAGTCGCGGCCACCACACAGGTGGTGCAGCAACCTCAGCACGACACCGTTGGCCATCGCCACTGCTGCAACCGACCCGAAGTCTACCTCTTGCGGGGTGGTGCCGGTTACTGGCCCCGGGTCGAAGAATTCGGCGACACGCTGCGTGCGCGCGGGTTTGAGCCGACGGTCATTCCCCATTGGGAACATCGCGGCCTGGCTGATGCGATCACCCGTGCGTATTACAACAACGAACTGGCCGGCCCCATCAACATCATTGGTTACAGCAGCGGTGCCGATGCCGCTTGCTGGATGAGCGAACGGCTGAACAAGGCCGGTGTTCCCGTCACGAACCTGATCCTGATCGAATCCACGATCGGGGTGGCTGTCCCGACGAATGTCAGCTTCTGCTACAACATCTACGAATCGCGCTGGGCCGATGCGGTCCCCGCGTTTCGTGGAATCGCCGTCAAGAAGAAGAACCCCAACACGGAACTGTACAACGTCGATGTGCGTCAGTTCCCGGAACTGACCTACTTCGCGGAACGCAACCACTTCACGATGGCTTCGAGCCGTAACATGCACAACTATCTGACCGAAATTCTGGCCAGCCGAGTCTTCCAACCGGCTGCCGCTCCGCAACTGCCGGCCGAGAGCGAACTCGAAGACGGGAATTTCGGCGGTGCCCCGGAAGCGGCCGTGTCGCGAGATATTCGTGAGGATTCGGTGGTGAAGTAAGCGGCGCCCATGAGCCAGTCAATCAGGAAAAAAAC
>JAFEBR010000228.1 GCA_018242565.1 Planctomycetota bacterium
AGCGTGGGAGGGAACCGAGGAATTATGCTGGCGCAGCAGAACGGGCCACCGGTGCACAGCGATTGCGGAACGCTTTCGGACGAAGCTTGGGTGATTCAGGGCGGGCGGAATCTGCCGGCGGACCTGCGGCGCGGAACTCATCCGAGCGGCATCACAGGTGTATCCGTTGAGTGCGGAGAAACGATGCCTGTGGAGGAGTTGGCAGTTGTCGTGCCCCACGGTCAGATTGGCGTGACCACCGTTGGCGCAATTCGTGCGGCTGGAGGCGATGTGGTGCGATCTTCTGGCCGCAGTCCGCAACACGCCACGTTGATTGGCTTGAGCCCCGAAGTGGCGAGTCGTCTGCTCACACCGGCCATCCCCAATCCCGCCAAAAAGTCTTGACGAGAGGAGAGTCAGAATGGTTATGCCGAAGATCTACGCCGACTTTCACAATGCGGATTCGTCAGTCGCGCCTGCGGTCCGTGTCCCCTTGGAATCTCGGCCCGTTGGGCATGTTGATCGGTAGCCGGCGCCAACCCAGGGCTAAGCGCCCTGGGCTTTCGAATCTCGCCCCCTTTAGGGCTGGGTGGCGCATTTCCGGTTACGCGGTCCCGGAATGCGGACCATCCAACGCGCACAGAATTCGAGCTCCCATTCACAGAAACGGGGACGCAGCGGTTTGTCAGCCTTTTCGCCTCGCTGTTGGCAATATCAGGGGTGAAGTCTGACTTTCGTGGTCCGTGTCTCGTACAGAGTTGCTTACGCCTGTCCATCGCACAGGAATGCGACTCCGCTCCCGATTGGGCCGAGGTTTCGGACAGGCCGCGCGGTATAAGACGCTGGAAAGCCACAGAGTGCGGTAACGGTGGCAGACGATGCAGTGTTGCAGTCCGACGGGCGGATCAATGTCGCAGGGCTTTGCGAAGCACAAAGCTCGCAAAGGCCAGCAGGCTGGCATTGGCGATCCACATGCCCCAGGCGGGATGAATCACGCCATCGCGGCACAGGTTCATGGTCAGCAGCACCACCGGGTAGTAACCCCCCAGGATGGGCATGAAGCAGATGGCAAAATTCGTCAGGAACTGCCGTTTGCCATACACGACCGCGAACGGACTGCCCAGCAGCACGAAAAAGATACAACTGCACGAGAGCGCCACCCGCGAGTGGATCTCGGTCTGCAGTTTGTTGTAGCGTTCACGCCGGGACGTGTCCTGACGTTCGATATTGACCGGTTCCGCGTCGGCGATCTGTTTCAGATTCCCGGTGGTCAACGACAGCACGGTATTGACCATCTGCTGTTCGCGCAGGTCGGACCGTTCATTCATCAGGTCGCGGATTTCCTGACGAATCGTGACGATCGTCATATTCCGCGGCGCCTTGAGGGTATCGGTGGGAGTCGGAATGGGCAGTGTGCGTTTTTCCTGCTCGAAAGTCGCCGTGTCCCCGCTGGGGGTCTCCACGTAGCCATCGTGCAGAGTTAACTCGACCTGCTGTTCCTGCAGGTTGAACCGCACAGTGGCTTCGCGGGCCGTGATCGTGGCGACTTCGCCTCCGGCCAGTCGGTAACGGAACATCGGACGCAGCAGTTTGGGGCGATCCTGGGGGGACTTACGGGGCCCGACGCCGGAAACGAGGATCGAAATCCCGTGCGGGCCGTCGTGGTAGGCGCTGTTGGTGCGGAGCACATCGAGGAAGATGTCTTCCATCGCCTGGGTGATGACGGCTTCGATGTTGGCGCGTCCCCAGGGGATGAACTGATCGGTCAGGATGAAAGTTCCCAGACTGAGAACGCCCCCCAGGATGAACGAGGGGAGCAGGACGGTCAGCGCGTTGATGCCGGCCGCCTTGATCGCCGTGACTTCGTTATCGCCGGCCATGCGGCCATAGACGATGCACACGGTCAATAACAGCGTGGCGGGAATGGTGTAGGGGAGCAGGCTGGGGATGATATACGGAATGATCTTGAGGATCTGTTCCGCACCCAGGCCGTTCTTGGCCGCTTCGCCAGCGACCCCCATCACGACGAGCAGCATCGTGAGGACAGAGATCGCCAATCCGAAGACGCGCGTGAGGTCTCCCATAACATAGCGCTGCAGGATTCGCATAGGGCAGGCGTATATTCCGAAATCGACCTGTCGGTCAAGATCAGGTTCGCCCCGAAACAACGGGGCTGTTTCCGCCGGTGGCGGGAAAATGCCGGTTCGCGAGGACCGCCATGGACGGGCTCAGTGGACGGGTCCCGGGGCCGGGGCGGGAGGACCGGAAATCCGGTCTAGCGGCAAATGCCCGGTTTCCGCTAGATTCCGCCCCAGACGCGACCCGCTCGCAGGAATGGCGGGGCTCTGGAGATTCCACGATCTGGTCAAGGACGGGACGATGCGGGAGAAATACAACCTCGTTGTGCTGCTGGCCCTGTTCCTGGCAAGCACGTCGGCCGTAGGCTGTGGTGCACCCGACTGGGTCCGGTCGATGAACGATTCGTTCAAATTCGGTGGTTCGGTCGATCGCGAAGTCGAAGAAAAGCACCGTCGGGACTATGCCGCCACCCACAGTCGCAAAGCCATGCGCTGGCTCCTCGGGCATTGTGTCGATACGGGCATGTCGTACGATCAGATCTGCCGGGTCATGGGCGAAGAGGGAACCCCCGAATCGCATGACCGCCAGTTGAAAACGGGCGGGGGCTACTTGATCGACGACGAGATGTACTCGTGGAAAGACGCCGAAGGGCGTTCGATCGTTTTGGGCTTCCGCGAAGGTCGACTCGTGAATTTTGACCGGGCCGAATTCCGGTAAGGCGCGTCACGGTCTCGGCGTGATCGCCAACGCAACGTTGCGGCTGCATGAGACGCTCTGCGCGCCGAGATTGCTCTCACGGGGCATCTGCGGGCCGCTGTGTCCCACGCTGCGAATCGACCGCTGGCTCTGTGTGGCCGGGTCAGGCCGGGTTCTGTGACGAGGCGCTTACTGTCGTGATCGGTTCAACATTCGCGCTGGCTGCGCGGAGCCTGAGTTGGCCGCAGGCGGCGTCGATATCGGCTCCCTTGCGTTTGCGGACGGTCGTGGTCACGCCGGAAGATTCCAGAATTTCGACAAAGGTTCGCAGGCGCTCGGCGGCCGGGTCGTGGTACGGCAGTTCCGAGACGGAATTCATGGGGATCAAATTGACGTGGGCATTTCGGCCACGCAGCAACTGGGCGAGTTCCCGGGCCTGTTCAGCACTGTCGTTCCGCTCGGCGAGGACGACATATTCGTAGGTCACACGCCGGCCGGTTTCCTGAAAGAAATCATCGGCGGCTGCCAGGATGGCGTCGATGCCGATGTTGCGGTTGACGGGCACGAGTTCGCTTCGCAGCGTATCGTTCGGGGCATGCAGCGAGATCGCCAGATTGTAGGGTTTGCCGACCTGTGACAACTCGCGGATTTTCTCGGGGAGGCCGACCGTGGAGATCGTAATGCGGCGTGGCGACATGCCCAGGCCCCCTTTTTCATCGAGGGTGGCGAGGGCCTTGAGAAGATGCGGGAGATTGGCGAGCGGTTCTCCCATCCCCATCACGACGACGTTGGTGATGCGTTCGAGCGGGGGGAGCAGCCGATCGAGACGCAGGATCTCTTCGACAATTTCGCCGGTCGTCAGATTGCGCGACAGCCCGAGTAATCCGCTGGCACAGAAGACACAACCCATGCCACAGCCCACCTGGGTGCTGATGCAGATGGTGCGCCGGTCGTCTTCGCGCATCAGCACGCATTCGGTGGTTTCGCCATCGCGGAGTCGCAGCAGCAGCTTTTCCGTTCCGTCACTCGACTTCTGGTGGGTGGCGATTTCGCTGGAAAAGATGACGAACTCATGCGCGAGTTGCTGGCGGAGGCCGGCGGAGATGTCGGTCATCGCGTTGAAGTCATTGACCCGTTTGCCAAACAGCCATTTGCGGATCTGGTCGGCTCGATAGGGTTGTTCGCCATGGTTTTGACACCACAATGCGAGTTCGTCGCGTGTGAGTTCACAAAGGGAAGGAAGCTGAGTTGTCATGTTCAATCCGCGGTGTTCCGGGAAAAGTATCGGTCTCTGAATGGGGCAATCCGCCGGTCGGGGACCGCCGCCGAACTGGATTTTCTGCGCCGGCTTCCGCCCCGGTGAAGTTCACATCGCCGGGCCCGATGGTCGCTGCCGGTTTGTCAGGCTGTTCCAGCCGGTCGTGCTGCCAGGGGGGGGGTTACGAGCCAGTCACAGGCGGGGCGGTCGCCGTCATTTGGCGCCTTTGCGTTCGCGGAGTTGTTCATCCAGTTCGTCGAGCAACGACTTGGCGTTTTCTTCGCGTGGGTCGAGTTTCAGGAGTTGCACCAGCACTTCGCGGCCTTTTTCGTGCTGACCGCGCGCGATCAGGCAGCGGGCCAGGCCGCGCCCGGCCAGGAAAAACGCGCGATTGTAATCACGATTCGACGGGAGAATTCCCTGAAAACCGGCTGGCAGACTATCGAGGCCAATCTCGTATGCAAATCCGAAATGCCCCTGCGCCAGGGGAATGTCTTCTTCTTCGAGAGCCAGTTCGCCCAGGCGGTTGTGGGCGTCGAGAAACGCCCGGCAATCGGAGACCAGGTACAGCAGTTCGTCGCGGGCGATATCGAGTTCACCCCCGGCGATCATGTTTCGCACCTCGTCCATGTCTTCTTTGCGATCGATTGCGCAGAACGGGGGCTGAAACGCAAACAGATTCTTGTCAATCCGTTTCAGAGGCAGTCGCGCGCCCGAATCTTCGAGTTCGTCAGCGTTGTCATCCGCAGGGGGCGGATTGGCCCGTTTGACAGGTCCAGGGCGGCGTTTCCCGGGCTGATTTGGCTTCTTCTTCTGCGGTCCGTGTTTCTTCGGTGATCGATCCATCAGCCTATCATCGCGCACAGTGGCAATACCCGTCAAGTGGGGCAGTGGACTGGAACTGCAGGAACGGCGCGACCCTGTCGGCGGGACCGGTGAAGGGTGTTGTGCGGGCCCCAACCGGGTGCTCGTGGTGACGATCGGGCCTCAATCAGCCGTGAGTTCGACCATGCGGTGCTCACGCGCCGAGGTGTAGACCGCTTCGACCAGTTTCAGGGTTTCGAGATTATCCTGTCCGGAGATCGGGGGCTGGTTGCCGTGTTTAAGGGCCAGCAGCAATTCACCCATGGTGCCGCAGCATGCTTCGGGAAACCAGGCTTCCGGCCAGCGGGGCTGAAACCAGTAATCGCCTCGCTGGCGGGTGGTGAAATCGAGAGTGCTGGGGGTGTGAGCCGGGTATGAAGGCCAGCCGATCGTACCGCGGGCCAGTCCCTCGGTCCCTTCCACGCGCCAGCGGATGCCGATGTCGCCCTGGCTGCCTTCCCGGACGGGGCCGGACCAGACGTCATCCCAACTGCTGGCGCGGCACCCCGAGGCGAATTCGAGAATATAGAGATTGATGCCGTCGGTGTGGGGAAACTGGGTCCGCGGATCGGGCCGGGTACTGGCCATGACTCGTTGAGGATTGCCGAACCAATAGCGGAAGCAGTCGAGATGGTGGATCGACATGATCCAGGTCGACAGGGAGTGCAGTTCCCGACTCCAGGGCATCCAGTGGGGGATCGCGCGCATGTCGATCGTGCCCAGCACGGGTTGCCCCAGCCAGCCGCGTTGCAGCAGGTCGCGGCAGGCGCGCACCGACTGATCGTGTCGCATGTTCTGATTGACTGCCAGGGTGATGCCGGCGTCGGCGCACAGACGCACGATCTCGCGTCCCTCGGCGTAGCTCATGGCCAGCGGTTTTTGCGCCAGGATGCCGCGGATGTGGCGTCCGCGCCGTGCGATGTCTCGAATGATCGCCGGCTGATGCTGCGGAGGCACACCGATGTCGATGACCTGAATTTCTTCATCCGTCAACAGGTCGTGGTAATCGCGATAGACCGTCGGGACCTGTCGCGCGGTGGCGACTTCTTCGGCTCGAGCCGGGTTGCGGGAACAGATCCCCACGACCCGGAACCCCGCCTGGGCATAGGCCGGCAGGTGACAATCTCGAATGATGAAGCCCGCGCCCACCACGCCGATGCCCAGTTCGTCGAGGCCTGGTTCGAGGGGCAATTGATAATCGAGGTCGAGATCGCTGGCGTTCATGAGTGCGGGGAGGGTGTGCAGGGAGTGAGTGATGGGCGAGCCAAGAGGCGGGCCTCTGGGGAAATACGATCGACTCTCACTGTAGTGCGGTCGGTGTTCGCTGGCGAGCGGAGCGCGGGGCCGAGGCGCTCCGGCAGAGTGCGCGGGGCTTTAAGGGGCCAGGTACGACGAGCCGGAACTCCGGGTGCGCGGTCGTCGTTGATTCCGCGGACGGAAGTGCGTTCGTCGTGAGGTCGGGCTGTCGTCTAGCCGGGCCCCTGGCCGTAGATACGCTGGATGGGGGTTTTGTGTCCCCAGGTAATCTCAGAGACCTGAGTTTGAAACACGGCGGCGATTTTCTGGCGTTCGGCCGGTGTGGGGGTCCAGCGGCCGAGGATGATGGCGGCGATCCGGTTTTCGTCTAAACCGGTCCGGGCGACCAGATCGGCCAAGGTCAATTGGTGCTGCTGACAGAGTTCGTCGACACTGGCGGGCATGTTTTAGAACACTTCTTTCAGTCCGAACTGATGGTAACGCACGTTGCGGGGGGCCATGGTGTGCCCCCAACTGATGTCGTCGACGGCGACACCCAGGGCGGTGGCCAGGCGACGTCGTTCTTCAGGGCTGGGTGTCCACCGTCCGTCGATAATCGCCACGACTCGTTCGGGGGTGATCCGGGCGCGCGTCGAAACGACTTCCAGGGACAGTTGCAGTTCTTCTAAGAGGACATCAATGGTTTTCATAATCGTGAAACAGGGGGCGGCGTGTGCGGGGGTCAATTTCAGTCGCGACCGGGAACGTCAGTGGTCGCAGGGACACGTTGACCTGTGTATTGATTTTACGCAATTCAGCCTGTCTTTTCACCTGCCAGATGGAGTCCTGGGGGCAGGCTGTCAGAAGTTTGTTGGGGCGGGGGTGGCAGGTCTGGCATCGAGAAAGGGCCGTCTTCCGCCGTGTTTTACGAGTGTCTCGGCCAAGTGCCTCGGCGTCGATCTCGATCATCTCGTCACAGTGAAGATTCGGTGAACTCCAAGGGTTACGAAACTGACAGGAACTGGTTGTGGGATCTGGTTCCCAAGCCTGGGGATTTTCAAGTCCCGGCTGGTTATTTTTCAACGTCCAAGCTATACCACAAAAATACGTCGACAGGTTTGGAGGGACCGGCAATGTTCATTTGCGCGGTTCCGATTGCGTTCCGCAATCACTGAATACGAAACTCTCAACACGAGGGAGCAGTCTTTTTTATGGCGACAGGCACAATCGATCGCGCTTCTGGGACACCTGCTGCGGAAGAGACGGAACAGAAATTCCAATACCCGGGCATTCCAACGACTTGTGACGGGGCCGAAGCCGTCGTCTGGGTGGAAACAAAAGTCTGCCAGGGGTCTGGTGCATACCCCATTACCAGTTCGACCACGATGGGTGGCGGTTTCAATGCCGCCGTCATGAATGGGCAGCCCAACTTGTGGGGCGATCAGCTCATTTTCGTTGAGCCCGAAAGCGAGCACTCGGCGGCAACCTTCTGTGAAGGTTTTGCGGTCGCCGGGGGGCGGGTGACGAACTTCACGTCAGGCCAGGGTCTGGTGCTGATGAAAGAAGTGCTGTACACGATTTCGGGCAAACGTCTGCCGATTGTATTCAACATCGGGGCCCGTGCTTTGACGAGCCAGAGTTTGAACGTGCACGCCGGCCACGACGACGTCATGAGCGTCGCTGACGTGGGCTGGGGCATGCTGTTTGCCCGGAATGCTCAGGAAGCCGGGGACCTGTGCCTGATCTGTCGGCGGGCCGCCGAGGCCTCGCACACTCCGTTCATGAATATCCAGGACGGCTTTCTGACGACGCACACGGTGGAATCGGTGCGTCTGCCCGAGCCCGAGTTCATGAAGGCGTTTATCGGCAAGCCGGAAGACAAACTGACCAACCTGATGGATCCGGCCAACCCGATGATGTCGGGGGTGGTGCAGAATCAAGACTCGTACATGAAAGGCAAGATCGCGCAGCGCTGGTATTACGACCAGTGTGAACCCGCCTTGCGTGAAGCGTTTGAAGAGTTTTATCAGAAGACCGGCCGACGGTATGACTTCGTCGATGCCTACCGCTGCGAAGATGCCGAATACATCATCGTGGGCATGGGGTCGTACATGGAAACGGCCCAGGCCACGGTGGACTACTTGCGTGACAAGAAGGGAATTCGCGCCGGCTGTCTGAATATCTACTGTTTCCGTCCCTTCCCGTCGCAGGCGATTATCGACGCGCTCAAGAACTGCGTGGCCTTCACCGTGATCGAACGCATGGATGACCCGCTGTCGAAGACGGGCAACCACCTGACACGCGAAGTCAAGGCGGCGTTCTGTGATGCCCTGGGTGGCCAGAACGGTGTCGAGAAGATCGGCAAGTTGCCGCGGATTTACAGCGGGGCGGCCGGCCTGGGGAGTCGCGACGTGCGTCCGGGCGACATCCTGGCGATTTTCGACAACATGATCCATGACGGGCAGGATTACTTCTGCGTCGGGATCAAGCATCCCCTGGCGCTCGAGGTCAAAGAAGACCCGGATCTGCGTCCCCGGGGCGGATTCTCGATGCGTGGTCACTCGGTCGGGGGGTTCGGTTCGGTGACGACGAACAAGGTGATCGCCACGATCGGGGGGCAGGTATTCGGGAAAGACGTGCAGGCCTATCCGAAATACGGTTCGGAAAAGAAAGGTCTGCCGACCACGTATTACCTGACGATTGCCGATTCGCACATCTTCACCCACAGCGAACTCGAACACGTGAATCTGGTCGTGTTGAATGACACGAATGCGATTTACAGCGGCAATCCGCTGACGGGGATTCTGCCGGGTGGAGCGATCTTCATGCAGAGTCCGTACACCACGGCGGAAGACGTCTGGCAGCGGATTCCTGACCACCACAAGCAGACGATTCGCGAGAAAAAGCTGCACGTGTACTTCATCGACATGGTGAAGATCGCCCGGACGGTGGCATCGGA
>JAFEBR010000229.1 GCA_018242565.1 Planctomycetota bacterium
CGACCGAGACGGCATCCGAGTTTTGTCAGCCCGCTGGCGGGCGACAAACCCTTCCAGATGCAGATTCTCGAGATCGGCCCCCAGCACTTGCAGCCGTTTGGCGAGCCCCGTGCAATAATCCTGCAGGGTAATCAACACGACTTTGCCCGGTGCCGGCGGAGTTTCCGGAACGGATTCATGCCCCGGGACTTGGGGAAACGGCAGCCCGCGGGTGACGCGGGTAATCAGATCGAGAACCACATACGATTTGCCGACACCGGCGTCCCCTTCAATCACGGTCAACTGGCCGTTGGGAATCAGACCGGGCCAGAGCCAGGTCTGTTCGTAGCCCTGCCCAAATTTCATCCGCAGGACCGACTCGAACCAGGGCTGCCCCCCGGGTTCTGTGACCTCGAACTGAGCCGGGGTATGCGCCCGAAACTGGGCCCGGGTCTCGAAATCGGCTTCTTCGTCACAGCGGGGTGAGAAGACGGATATGACTCTGTTTGTCCTTTTCATGGCAACTCCTGGCACGTGTCTGGTAATTACTATGTGTCTATCTGTAACTGTAATACATAAGTGTACGGTTGTCAATACACGGGACATGATCTTTCATGGGACAAGTTTTCAACTTGTCAGCGGTGCACAGAGCAGGAGACAGGAGAACAGGCGAGCAGGGGAATGGAGAAAAGGGGAGCCGAGCTGGTGCCCGTCGGCCTGTTCTTTCCGGGTGGACGGCGGTTTCTCGGCAACGGCCTGTCACGCTGCGGTGCCTGCGCGGATGCCCTCTGAGCAAGCAGCCCAGCGAGCTGCCGGGTTGATCCCGGCGGTATCCGCTTCGCTCTCAAACACGGGACGAATCCGCGAATTCTCTCGGCCGGGTGGCCTGGAATTTCTGCGCGCTCGCCGGAGCGCCTCACAGTCGCGAGTGCTCCCGCGCCGTTCGCTATGTCCGCGCATTCGGCCGCTGTCACCGCTCCACGCCGATACCACCGGGATCAACCCGGTGGCTCGCTCGCGTCATCACAGCACCACCCCGTCGCTGCGTCACCCGGTGGGCGCCCGTTTCGCGTGTGCTGAGGAGCTCCTGGATGGGGACCCCTGTCGGGGTCGTGTTCGAGGGATGTCGATTCGCGCGTGGGTCGTTTGATTCGCATGGCAGCAGTGAAAAACTCTTCACGGCTCTGCCCCATGGGGCAACGCTGCACGTCAGGCACGACCGGACACTCGAACACATGTCAGGCGAAGTTTTGCCAGCGGGTCGCCGAAAGGGGAGTTTCCCAAGTTCGTTCGCGAATCGTCACGGCGGGCAGGAGTCGAGCGCATCACCGTGCCAGGGGACCCCGAACGCCTGCTGCTGGTACAGCAGCAGGCGTTCGGTATTGGCCTCGACGATGGCAACTGGAACGAACAGGGCAAAACTGGCCGAGTCAGCCCAAGTGTCTGTTATTCAGCTGTCGGTCTGAGGGGCCCCTCGGGCGCGATCAGGCCTGTCGCTGACGACGGCGAACGGCACAGGTCGCAACACTGCACAAGATGGCAATCGAACCCGTCACCAGCATCGATGGCTCGGGGACTGCGGTCGGCGGGGCGGTCAGGAAGCCGAATTCGACGACTCCGACTTGCCCATAGATGTCGCCGCGATCGACTGCAAAATTCGACTGGCCCGCATTGGAGGCGGTCGAATTCAAAACCAGAATGCGTCCCCCACCGCCATTGATGTTGGCGCCCGAGGCATCAAAAATGCCGAGGCCAATCGTGGGCGCGTGGATCAGAATTCCCCCGCCCGACCCGCCCCCTGAAAGCACCGTGGAAGGCCCGCCATTGCCACCTCCGGCAAACGATCCGCCCCGGGCGGAAATCCCGGCGCTGATTCCGAACGTCATCGATATCACGGCACCGAGTTCAACGCCGCCGCCACCGCCACCACCACTGGCGCCCTGACCGAACAAATCGCCACCGACGCCTCCACCCCCACTGCCCCCCTGCAGGTAGTTATGGAGATCCCCATACGTACTGCCGGCAACGAGGCCACCATTGCCACCCCCGGCCAGGCCACCGAATCCACCGCCGTTCGCGCGGGCCCCCAATCCAAACTGGCCTCCGAATCCGCCTCCCGGTCCTTGTCCCGAACTCGCGTTGGATCCGCCTCCGGCACCACCCCCAGGTCCGCCAGCGGATGACGAGGCGCCGGCAACCCCATTTTGGCCGTTGGCGTTAATCCACGCATTAGTGCCGAAGACGACGGTCGTCCGCGACAGCAGGGCCACGGGGTTATCGCCAGTGGCGTTGATGACGGCACCTGCCGCCAGGTTGATGGAATTGAAATCGAAGACGGTTACGGTCGGATTCCAACCGTCATAGGGCGCCCCCGCAGGTGTCCCCTGATTGTAACTAATACCCGTAAAGAGCACGTTATTCGACGAATCTGTCAACTGCATCGTCGTGCTGTTCAAGGTGTAAGTTCCGGCGGCCAGATTCAGCGTTCCCTGCGAACTGAACGCGAGGGGATCGAGGTGGCCCGCGTGGGCCAGGGTCGACTGCAGGCCGATCGCGATCGCGATCCCGCAGATCAGCATGCCAGGACGGCGATGAATCGGCGACCGTCGAGCGCCAAGGTCAATCCTCATGGTAGCAATCTCCTTCAGAGTAAAAATGTGCCGATCCGAGGCGGCCTCGTACGTCGCTTGGGAAAACGACATCGGGGGCAACGCGCAGCTGGGCCTGGAACGACCAGGCCACCGCCGACAACGACAGTCGCCGTGCGCCGCGTCTAGGCCTCTGAATCAGAAGTGCACGAGCAGGCGGGTCCTGTCACGGATTTTGGGATTTGAAAAAAGATTTCAAGGTCGGGAAGAAATTGCATCATCTTGAACTGCGCCTGGTGATCGAGTCTAATCGGGTGATACCCTTCGTGTTCGCTGGCCGACGATCTCATGTCTATTACGTCGATAAGTCTGCTGGACCGCATTCGTCGCGATTCCGACGCCCAGTCGTGGGATCGCCTCGTTTCGCTGTATCTGCCCTGGATCGACAACATTCTCAAACAGGCCGAGATCGCGGGTGACGATCGCGACGATTTACGGCAGGACGTGCTCGCCGTGGTCTGCCGAGAAATTGGCTCGTTTCAGCACAATGGGCGGACCGGTGCGTTTCGCCGCTGGCTGCGAGATATCGTGATGAACCGGCTGCGCAATTACTGGCGACAAAAGCAGTCGCGCGGTCAGCGGTTCGTGGCGGTCGAACTCGAAACACTTCCCGATCGAATTCGCGAACTCGAGACGATCTGGGACTGTGAACATGATCGCTTCCTCATGCAAGAACTGTTGAAGCAGGCCGAGCCTGCGTTCACCCAGGCCACGTGGAAGGCCTTTTGCCTGCAGACCCTCGATCAGTGGGACGCGACCCGCTGCGCTTCCGAACTGGGGATCTCGGTGAACGCGGCGCTCCTGGCCAAATCCCGCGTGTTACAACACCTGCGCACCGAGGCGGCGGAAATTCTCGATGAACTCTAATGCTCGACGAATGCCGGCGTCTGGCACCTCACCGCACCCCGAGGTGAAGTGATGACGGCCCGCTCATCGGATGCGGGCGCGCCCGACTCGGGACCACACCCGGCGCTCGACACTCTGCGAGATTTTGCCCTGGGACGACTGGCGACCGCTGCCCTGGCCGAGTGCGCGTCGCACCTTGAGTCTTGCGCGATTTGCCGGCAGCAGGTGCAAGACACACCGGCCGACCCATTGGTGTCGCTCATTCAACGGGCGATTCCAGACGAACAGCGGGACAGCTTTCGGCGCGCCCCGCCGAAATATCAAGTCCTGGAGGAAATCGGCCGGGGCGGAATGGCGGTCGTCTATCGCGCCCGGCAACTCGATCTCGATCGAATTGTGGCCCTGAAACAGATCCGCGACGATTCACTCTCTGCCGAAGAACTCGCCCGCTTTCGAGCCGAACCGGCGTTTCTGGCCCAGATTCAACATCCCAACCTGGTCGCGGTTTACGATGCCGGCGAGTACGCCGGGCGGCCCTATCTGGCCTGCGAATACATCGCCGGCGGCAGCCTCGACCGCTATTTGACCGGCAACCCGTTGCCCGTTCGCGGCGCCTGCCGGCTGCTGGCGGCCATTGCCCGGGGAGTGGAAGCGGCCCACCAGCGGGGCTTCATTCACCGCGATCTCAAGCCATCCAATGTCTTGCTCGCCTGGAATTCCGACCATAAGGCCCTTGCAGGCAGCGAAGAATTCTGGACCAGCGTCGGCCCCAAGGTGGCCGATCTCGGCCTGGCGAAACATCTCGACGTGGTCCACGATCACACCCAAACGGGAACCGTGATGGGCACGCCGGGTTACATGTCCCCCGAGCAAACGACCGGGCAATCGGAGTTGCTGGGCCGCGAATCGGACGTATTTTCCCTGGGCGTCCTCATGTACGAACTGCTGACCGGACGACGGCCGTTTCAGGCAGCGACGAACTGGGAGGTCATCGAACTCATCCGCACCGCGGCCCCTGTGGCGCCCCGAACCTGGCTGCCGACGATTCCCCGAGATCTCAACGTCATCTGTTTGAAATGCCTCGAAAAAGATCCTCGGAAGCGATACGCGCACGCCGGGCAACTCGCCCAGGACCTGGAATGCTGGCTCGAGGCCAGGCCGATCGTCGCCCGGCCCCCCGCGCCCTGGGAGCGCGCCCAAAAATGGATCTACCGCCACCCTTCGGCAAGCAGCCTGATGGCCACGATTTTTCTGGCCGTGCTGGCGCTCTTTTCGGGAATGGTCTGGCATAACCACCGGCTGGCCCGGGAGGTCGCCCGTGCCAATACGAACGAGTCGGCTGCGGTCGCGGAAGCTCTGCGCGGTTACTCGGCCATGTATGATATGGTCAAAGAAATTACCGACGACACCATCGACACAGACGACTCGCAAGCACGCCTGGAACGTCTGCTGGAAGTCATGCGGGCCTACCACGTGCGCACGCTGGAGGGAACCGACTCGGTCAATCCCGAGGTTCGATTCGCCCGCGCTAGTTCGCAATTCTTTATGGGGGGGATTCGCGAAGCCCAGGGCCAGTTGCCCGAAGCACTGGACCGGCTGGAGCAAGCCCGGCAAGAATTGCGATTGATTGCACACCTAGTCAGTGATCGAGTTGCCTGCCGTTCCCGGCTGGCAGCCTGTTTGCGGCGGATGGCACACACCCGCTTTCGGATCACGAAACAGGTGGACGCGGCCACGATCAACGACTTGCGCGAGGCGTGCGACCTGCTTGACGAGTTGATCCGACTGCAACCCCAAAACAACGATTTTTACAGTCGTCGCGGCAGTGCGCTGCACCAACTGGCGACCATGTACTACATCCAGGGCCGGGTCGCAGACGCCGAGAAAGCCGCACTCGAAGCGCGGGCCGTGCAGGACGCACTGCGGCGATTGGGTCCGCTGCGAAACTACGAACGCACCATGTGCGCCACGACGGCCGCGTTTTTGGCCAGGCTGCGAATCAACGAACAGGATTTCGAAGCCGCCGACAATCTTCTCTGTGAAGGGGAGCAGGTTCTTGAGCCCCCCGGCGACCAACCCCGGTCCAGCGAAATGGAAGCCGTGCTGGCCGATCTGTGCGACGCGCGATGTCACCTGGAACTCACACGCGGGCGGCCCCAGCAGGCCTGGGAACAGCGCACACGATCCATTGAACTGCTGCAGAACATTCTGAGAACAGTCCCGAATCACCGCTTCGCGCAACAATTCCTGCCGCAGTATCAGGCAGCACAAGCCGAGCAACAGGCCCGACTCGGACCGGGCGACACCGACACGCTGACTCCCCCTGCCGACCAACACGAGGTCGACGCCGCAGCGCTGACCGCCCAGGTGGCAGAGATTCGCAGACAGCGACTCGAACTGCGATTTGACGACGCCGAGCGTGAACTGCAAATCGTCGAATCGCGCCTGCGGGCACTCAGACACCGAGCCGATGCGGTCGTCTGGATTCAATTACTGGCCAATCTCTACTTTGAATGGGGCGAACTGTTGATCGCGCGCGGTGAACTCGATGCGGCGCTCAAACAGTATGATCGCAGCATCGCCTGCCTGAACGAACTGGCAATTCATCCCGAGGGCCGGGCCGACGTCTCGGAGTCGTTAGCCAACTCGCACCGTTTGAAAGCCTGGCACCTGAGCCGCGCCGGCTGGCACAACGCCGCATTTTTGGAATGGGAGGCGGCGATCGACGGGGCCCGAGAACCGACGCGCAGCTACCTGCGTGCCGAGCGGGCACTCGAATATGCCCTGCTCGACGACTATGTCCGGGCGTCCGCCGAGGCCGACGAGGTGCTGGCGGCGGGTCGTGTCAATGAACACACGTCGCTGCATCTGGCCCGAGTTTACTCTCGTCTGCTGCAAGCCGTTCCGCTGGCGGCGCACCTCACCGCACAACAGCGACAATCGCTGACTGACAATTACACGCGCCAGGCTCTTCGCTGCCTGCAGGCTGCGACTGGTTTGGACCCAGTTCCCGCCGTCCTCGACCGACTGGACGCCGACGAGTCCCTGCGCGAACTGCGGGAAACGCCCCCCTATCGACAGTGGCGCCAAACCCTGAATCTTGACGAGTCTGCCGCGGCGCCCCCCAACCCCCGGTCGGGGGGCCAGGAATCGACGAGTTCTTCATCGCCCCCCTGACACCAGAGTTCGGGGACACAGCACTTAGTGCCGTAGATCCGATTCAGCCGGCACGTAACAAACTTGGCATTGTTGGGGGGCTTCGCGAGCATTCGGGGAAATCACAGAGACAGCGCGGCAATCGGGGGTGGGGCACTGACTGCGGTCGAATGTGCGCATTCGGTCGACAAGTCTCTGTTGATTGGAACGCATTCGGGTATACTGATGGATCATCTGCCGGCTGCGAGCAGACCGTCTCGCTGAGTTCGCTGCCGGTTGCATCGTTGCGGCACAAGGCCCCTGACACGCGGTACCTGCGCATGCTCACGATTTACGATTCCGATAATCCCTGGACGCGACGTCAGATTCTGAGCGCGGGAAGTCTCGCGGTTGGCGGGCTGTCACTGTCGTCTCTGATCGCGGCCGAATCGACAGGGCGGGCACGAGCCAATTTACCCAGCGTGCTGACCGGAAAATCGGTCATCTTTCTGTTTCAACAGGGAGGTCCCAGTCAATTCGAGACGTTCGACCCGAAGCCGAACGCACCGTCAGGAACCCGCACCGTGGACGGGGTCATCCAAACCTCGCTGCCCGGAGTGCTGTTGGGCGAGAACCTGCCTCAACTGGCTCAATGTGCCCACCTGCTGACGGTCGTCCGTTCGTATCAGACGGGCAATGCCACGCACAACATCCGCCCGATTGTCGGACCCGAATCGCTGAATGCCAACATCGGCGCCCTCTATTCGCGGGTGGCGGGAGCGACCCATCCCGTCACGGCGATGCCTTCCAATGCGGTGTTATTGCCACAGGCCGTGAGCTCAGAAATTCCACCTGGCGAAGGGCGAGGCGATCTGGCCGCTACCGGTACGATCGGCGCGGCGTTCGCACCATTTGTACCAGGGGGAACCGGGCAATTGCTGCAGAATCTGAAACTCAACCTGTCTGCCGATCGATTTCGGGAACGACAGGATCTGCGACAGCAACTCGACAAAATCGGATTGCAACACACATCCGATCCGCAATTTCAGAAGGTTGACCGCAACCAGCAGCAGGCCTGTGATGTGCTGCTCAGCGGGTCAGTCGCCCGCGCACTGGATCTGGCACACGAAGACCCGGCGGTGCTGGCCAGATACGACACGAGTCGATATGCCACCCACGACGGGTGGCGGAAAGTCGATCGTGGAAAACGGGGATATTATGCGGGCCACGCGCGGTCACTGGGTAAGTCGCTGCTGCTGGCACGCCGACTTTGCGAAGCAGGCTGCGGTTTTGTGACGGTTCACAGTGGCTACGAAGGGGTTTGGGATATGCACGCCGACGGGAACAACCTGAACATGCACGATGGCATGCAGGCGGTCGGCCTGGCCTTCGATCATGCCGTGGCTGCGTTCGTCGCAGATCTGGAAGCCAGTGGTCTGTCTGAAAAAATCCTGTTGGTCGCCACCGGTGAGATGGGGCGCACCCCGCACATCAACCGCCAGGGGGGCCGTGATCACTGGGCGAAACTCACGCCCCTGCTGCTGTACGGCGCGGGGATGCCCCGCGGCAGAGTGATTGGGCAATCGAGCCGAGATGGGGGCGAACCGGCAACCGATGCTGCCACGACGGCCCATCTGATCTCCACGATTCTACAGACAGTGCTCGACCCGGCTGAACTGCGACTGCAGCCGGCGCTGTCGGTCATCTCGCGCCTGGCCGACCTGCCGCCGATTCCGGGGTTGGGGTGAGAGGCGTCTGGTGTGGCAGGTCGGCGATGTGGGTTACAGCAGGGAATACGATTATGACGCGCGACCCCCCTGCCCCCCCTTCGCTAGGGGGGGATTTGGCGGTGGGATTTTGCGGGGGTTCGTAAGGGCCGGCGGGCGAGTGAGCAATCGTCTTGCGAATGCCGATATCCTCCCCTAACATATCAACAAGCGCTTCCGTATCTGAGGGGGGAAGGTTGCGAATGCTCCGGATCTTAGGTTCCAAGAAAAATCTGTGTGACGGTCTGTCCCGCCGGGATTTACTGCAGGTGGGGGGACTGAGTGCCTGCGGTTTGGGGCTGGAGCAATTTCTGGGGCTGAATTCGGCGGCACAAGCCAATCCGGCACCGGCCCGCGGGCCGGCGAATTTCGGACAGGCCAAGCACTGCATTCTGCTCTATCTGTATGGTGCCCACAGCCAGTTGGAAACGTTCGACATGAAGCCTGCGGCTCCTGTCGAAATCCGTGGGACGATGAAGCCGATTTCCTCGGTGCTGCCCGGATTGGATGTCTGCGAGCATCTGCCGCACATTGCCGGCATGACCGATCGCATCACTGTCGTGCGCTCGGTGACGCACCCCTATCCGATTCACGGGGTTGCCTTTGCCACCACCGGCATCCCGGCGATCGATGTCGCCATGGAACTGGCCCCGTACGACGTTCGGCACCATCCGTACTTCGGGTCAGTCGTTCAATATCTCGAACGGGACAACCATGCTGGTCGGCCCCGTGACATTCCCCAGAACGTCGCACTGCCGTTTCCGTTCAGCAGCGAACGGGTGGGTGAGGTGTCGCGCGCCGGTCCGTACGCGGCCTTCCTGGGCTCGGCGTACAATCCGACCTGGACCGAGTTTCGCGGCAAATCGACCGGCACGGTCAAGAAGCCCCTGCGCGACATGAATTATGATATTCATGATCCGTATGTCGGATGTCAGCCCGACAGCCACTTTCGGTTCTCTTCGACGACGCCGTTGGCCGACATCTCACTCGACCGCCTGAATCGTCGCCGGTCGTTGCTCGAACAGTTCGACGACACACGCCGGGAACTGGAAAACTCGGCCGACGGGCGCTCGTTGTCGCGTTACCAAGATCTGGCATTCTCGATGATCACGTCACCTCGGGTCGCCGAAGCGCTTGATGTGCGCAAAGAACCGCAGTCGACACGTGATCTGTACGGCATGACGCTGTTTGGCCAAGGGTGTCTGGCGGCCCGGCGGATGATTGAGGCCGGAACACGGCTCGTGAGTGTGTTCTGGGATGAATACGGCCTGGCAGGCGACGCCTGGGATACGCACTGGAATCATTACCCGCGGATGACCGATCAATTGCTGCCGCCGTTTGACAAGGCGTTTTCCGGCCTGATTCTGGACCTGGAAGCGCGGGGACTGCTGGATGAAACGCTCGTCGTCTTGTTGAGTGATCACGGCCGAACCCCCAAGCTGAATTCGGCGGCGGGTGGCGGCCGGGATCACTGGTCGCTGGCCTACTCACTCGCATTTGCGGGGGGCGGAATTGCCCGCGGAAAAGTCGTGGGGGCGACCGACCGCGAAGCGGGAACGCCCACCGATCGCCCGATTTCGCCCAAGGACATTCTGGCCACGATGTATCACCTGCTGGGGATCGACCCCCGCGCCCGGATTCCCGATCGGGGCGGGTTGATGGTGCCAATCGTGCCCGAGAGTGCCGACATCGTTCCGGAAATGCTGGCCTGATTTTCACCGCGCATTATTCTGGCAAGCCTCATTGCGACCAACAGTCAGCGATCCTGACTCCTCGCGATCAATTCGCCGAGTGAGTGCCTCGGCGTGAAGCGACGGTCGTGATTGCAGGCGGCACGGCGTCTCGCAGGCAGGTCGCCAGGCGCCGGTCGATGATCTGCAGGTCAAACGGGGAATCGGTCTTCGCGCGGGCGGCCTCGAGCAGTTCGCGGGCCCGCGTGAGATCTCCCACGCGACGATAAAATTCTCCGAGGACCGCGTCAAACAGAAAATAATGGTCGCGGACGGACGCCGGAATCTCTGACTCAAGTTCGCGGATCGCCGCCAGTGGTCCTTGAAGCTGCGAGACCACCACGGCACGGTTCAGGACATAGACCGGAGAAGGATGGGCACGCAGCAACAGGTCATACAGGCCGAGAATCGCAGACCAGTCGGTCTCGGCGTAACTGGGGGCCAGGCAGTGGTAACTGGCGATGCCGGCTTCGAGATGGTAGCGCGACACCACGGTGCCCTGAGCTGCCTGGACGAGATGGGCCTGAGCCCGCCGGATCAGGCCGTGATCCCAGCGCGAACGATCTTGCTCTTCCAGCAACAGCACCGCGCCCGCTGCGTCGGTGCGCGATTCAAAGCGAGCCGCGTGAAACAGCATCAAGGCCAGCAGAGCGTGGGTGGCGGGTTCGCAGAACCGTGGATGCGAACACAGCAAGTAACAAAGCCGGGCCGCCTCTTCACACAAATCCGCTCGAATCGCCGAGGTCCCCGAGGACGACGCATAGCCTTCATTGAAGAGCAGATACAGCACCTGGTGTACGGCGTCGAGTCGCGGCAGCAGTTCCTCGACGGGCGGGGGCTCGAGTGCCAGGCCGCGTTCCGCCAGACCCCGAGTGGCGCGTTGCAACCGCTTTTTGACCGTCTCTTCGCCCAGCAGCAGGGCCCGGGCAATTTCGGAGTGACTGAAGCCACACAGCGCCTTAAGGGTCAGCGCCAGCTGGTTTTCGCGTGCCAGATCGGGATGGCAGCAGGCAAAAATCATACGCAACTGGCTGTCGGCGATTTCGGAATCGAGAAACAAGTCTGCGAGATCGTCGGCGGCGTGGTCGGGCCCCCTGCCAAGTTCCGCCGCGATCCGACGACCTGTCTGGTCGCGACGCAGGGCGTCGATGGTTTTGCGCCGCGCGATCTGGTAGACCCACGCCGAGGGATTCTCGGGGAGGCGCACGCGCCAGGCCTGCAAGGCCTCGATGAGCGTGGCCTGAACCATGTCTTCCACGAGTTCAAAATGCCGCCACCCGAAGAAACGGGTCAGCACTGAAACCAGCCGCCCCGCTTCGTGACGGAAAAACCGCTCGACCAGCGGAGCCACGCTTGTCGGCGGTGTGTCTGACATGGATTCTTTCTGGTTTGATCAGCCCGCAGGGATCCCCGTCATTGACCGCTGCCCACGACCCGCAGCCGCGAGACCGCTTTCTTGCGCACCAGCTCAAACGTATGCGTACTGTCGGGCTTGCCCCCCTTATAGAGGACCCAGTCGGCTTTGACGTGGTCTGCATCGGCAAACGCGAAAGTCACAGAATGCATGTGATCTTCGGCCTCGATTTTGTCACCTTTCTGGCAACTGAAGACGAGCTTGTCGAGTTGGTCGCTCTTTTCGGCACGCATCACGGGACGGTTGCGCAAGATGCAATAGTGCGTCAGCATCAGGTCATCCCCCTCGAGGTAATACATCGTCACCATTTCATGCTCGGTACCGACGAATAACGTTTCGACGACGGCTTGCCCCGCGGCGGTCACGCGATAAATCACCCGACCGCCGTGCACACCATGTCCTTCCGGAGCCTCGGCCACCTGCCATTCACCAGCCAGCGACTTGAGTCGGTCGAACGCCGCCTCCGCAGGCGTCTTCTGTGCCGCCGGTTTGTCGGCGGGCTTCTCGGCCGACTTGTCATTCGGTTTATTACCGGATTTGTCCTGAGCCAGACCGGAAACCGACAATGACAGCAGCGTGGCGAAGCAGAGACTCCACGTTTTCAGATTTCGCATCACACCATTCCCCAGTTCGTCAATGAGCATTGATTCCAAGGTGCGACCGGCGGTTTGAAACCACCGGTCGAAACACCATGTCCGTTGACAGCGCAGAGATGCATCGCCCAGCCTGCCACGGCCAGGAGTCGACAAACGACGGGTGCATCCCTGAAAACCACTTGCCCGAGCGTTGCTGTACCCAACCGCCGCGGCAACGAGCGCAAGGACGAATGTAACGAAACGTCGCCGCGGGTGTACAGGTCGGCTTCAATTGTCGAGCGAGTAGCCTGCCAAGGCACGAACTTCGACACTGCCGCCTGCCGACAGACCGGGGCAACCTCGGGCCAATTCCGTCGCGGCTTCCAGGGAGGGCGCTTCCACAATGGAGAATCCACCCACAATTTCCTTGGATTCGACAAACGGCCCGTCGGTGACCAGATCGGGTTTCAAAACTCGACCTGCGGGGGTCAGGGCATCTCCCGGATTGATCATCCAGCCCGCCTGCATCGCGGCACCAATCCAGGATGTCCACTTTTCCAGAACCTGTTGCATCTCTTCGGGAGTCAACTGGTTTTCCATCTCGCTGGGATCCCGATAAATGAACATGAATTTCGCCATGACCTGTGACCTTTCTTGAGGATGTCTGGAGACTCCCGGTACGACGAACAGACGTCGGCCGGGTGCATTTACCTCACTGTCGAACGGCGAAATCGAAACGGGACAGAATTATTTCGAGATGACAGCAGATTTCAGGAATTCGCGGAAAGCCTCTTCGTGAGCAGCCAGCGTGGCGCGGGGACCGTACAGTTTCACATAAAATGAGCTGCGTTCTCCCAACGGCACGATCACGTAGAGCATGCGATAACCGGGGCGAGCCGGGCTGATGGGACGGTGGCTGGGCCCCCCCCAGGTACCGCGAATGTCAACCAGAATCGAGTCGACCCCGCCAACCGAAACCGAGTCGCGAGAGGGGGTATCGCCGGGTTCCATCTGAAACTCTCCGACGCGAGTCTGAATATTCTGTTCGCGCTCACCGCCGGACGACATCAGCAGCAGTCGTCCGTCGAATTCGTCGCCTGTTGCTCGCGGCAGTTCGAATTCGGCTTCGACAATGTTGTTTTCCGGTTTGACTTTCCGCCACCCGGCAGGAATCTGAAACGTCAGCGGGCTTTCGGGCAACTTGAGTTCCATCGGACCGGTGGCCTGGGCCTCTTTCTCGCCGGCTGCCGGTTTTGAGTCATCGTCATCGAGCGGGGGTTCTGACTGCTCGGGAGGTTCATCCGGAACATCGTCGTGCGAAACCTTGATGGGCGCCGGTTTGGGTGGGGGTTCATTCTGACACCCAATCGCCAGCACGCACACCACCCACGCGAGCAACAGTCTGTTACGCATGTTTCCAGAATCCCTGTTCAGGCCAGCCGACTTGCCAGAGGGCAGCACAACCGTAGACACACAGCCAGCCACCCGATTGCGAATGCTATCGGTGCCGGCCGTTCGCGTTCACGTTATCAATCGACCCGGCGAATGCAAGTCTTGCCGCGTCCCGAGGTGATGATGGCGGCGTACTGCCACGGCACCGCCTGATGGTCAGGCGTGTCGGTGGGCAAAGCTCAACAAGGACCGTCTCAACTTGCTGATGGGCCACAATTCAGGCTTCTACTCGGCCGACGCATCCACTAAAGTTGATGGATCAACCCTTGGCAATTGGGTCTGTCTGCTGTCATCGCGGCGAATTCCGGTCATGCATCCGATCTTCAAAATCAGCATCGCTCTGGCAGTAAGTTGTCTCGGCTGGATCACCACGGCGGTAGCGGGAGAAGAGCCCAAAGCCACTGCAACCCGTCTGACTTTCGAAAAAGATGTGTTGCCGATTTTCAAGGCCCGCTGCGTGCGGTGTCACGCGGGAGCCGAACCGGCCGGGGAGTTGTCGCTGACGAAACGGCGGGATTTGTTACGGGGTGGAAAATCAGGACCGGCAATGCGTTTGGCGGCCGCAGAGTCGAGCCTGATCTGGGAGAAACTGGCAGGCAATGCGATGCCTAAGGGGGGCCCACCCCTTTCCGCCGAAGAAAAGAAGAGCATTCGCCAGTGGATCAATGACGGTGCTCCCAGCGATACCGAAAAAGATGACGACGCCGTCGAAGCCGAGGGGGACTCCCCAGGCCGTGCCGGCACGCACTGGTCTTTTCTGCCTCCCACACGGCCCGGCATTCCGAAAGTCGCCACGGCGGGACGGGTCCGCACTCCGATCGACGCGTTTGTGCTGGCACAATTGGAAGCGCGAAACCTGACCTTATCGAATGATGCGAGCCGTGAAGTGTTGCTGCGACGGGCCTATTTCGACCTGATCGGTCTGCCCCCCACGCCCGACGAAGTCCAGAGCTTTCTGGATGACACCGAGGAATCAGCCTTCGAACGGGTCATCGAGCGATTGCTGGCCAGTCCGCACTACGGCGAGCGCTGGGGACGGTATTGGCTCGACCTGGCTGGCTACGCGGAATCGGCGGGGGTGCTTTCGGAAGACCGCCCAATACCCAACATGTTTCGCTATCGCGACTATGTGTGTCGGTCTTTCAACAGCGACAAACCCTACGACCGCTTCCTGCAGGAACAGATCGCCGGAGACGAATTGACCGACTACTGGACCGCATACGCCACGCTCGACCGGCTGCCCGAACAGGTCATCGAAGGGGTCACGGCGACCGGCTTTTTACGCTGTGCGGCCGATTCCAGCCGGCCTGATTTTTCGACCATCAAGAACGCCGACGCTCAGTATTTCTACCCCACGATCAACGACACCCTGCAGATCGTGGCTTCGTCGACGCTGGGGCTCACGCTGCAGTGCGCTCGCTGCCACAGCCATAAGTACGACCCGATTCCCCAAACCGAATTCTATCGGCTGCAGGCCGTGTTCATGTCTGCCTTCCGCCCGAAACAGTGGATTCCGCAGATGGAACGCCGACTGTTCGTCGCGACCGCGAAAGAGCAGCAGGCGGCACAGGAACACAACGCGCGGCTCGACGCCGAGATCGCACGGTTGCAGGCGGAAATCGCCACCCTGCGCAACGAGTTCAAACAGAAACTGTTTCAAGAACGGCTGGCCGAGCTTCCCGAGTCGATCCGGGCGGATGTTCAAACAGCACTCGGCAAACCGGGCGACCAGCGGAGTGAAGTCGAGAAGTATCTCGCAGAAAAGTTCCAACCCAGCCTGGCTCCGGATGATGCCACCCTCGATAAACAATTGCCGGCCAAATATCCCGCCTATAAAGCGGGGTTAAAGGAGCGGACAGCGGCCATCGCGCAACAACAGTCGCGACGCCAGGGTTTTGACGAAATTCGAGCCACCTATGATTTGCCCGGACCCGTCACGACCCCCTTCCTGCGCCGTGGCGACGCACTGACTCCGGGCGCAGCGGTCGAGCCGGGAGTACTGTCGGCCCTGCAGACCCCTGTGAGCTTTCAATGGCAGGCCCCCGTGCCGGACGCCAAGACCTCGGGTCGACGCCTGGCGTTTGCACGCTGGCTCACGCAACCCAACCATCCGTTGACGGCGCGGGTCATGGTCAATCGCATCTGGCTGCACCACCTGGGTGAGGGGATTGTTTCGACCCCTGAAGACTTCGGCGCCCTGGGAGCCGCGCCCAGCCATCCGCAATTGCTCGACTGGCTGGCTCGCGAATTCGTCGATTCCGGCTGGAGCATCAAGCACATGCACCGCTTGATTATGACGTCGAGTGTGTATCGCCAGGCCTCGGCGGTTGTGCCTGCAGAACACACGCAGGCACTGCAGGTCGATCCGGAAAACCGCCTGCTCTGGCGACAACGGCTGCGACGACTGGATGCCGAAGCTCTGCGCGACGCGCTGCTCGATGTATCGGGCCTGCTCGATCGCAGTCTGTACGGCCGCTCCATCCCGGTCGCCCGACGGCCCGACGGAGACGTCACGATTGCCGATGGCCAGAACGACCGTCGGCGTTCGATCTACGTGCAGGTGCTGCGTGGCAATCCCCTGACGCTGCTGCATCTGTACGATCAGCCGGTGATGGAAACGAATTGCACACGCCGCAGTTCGTCAACCGTCGCCCCGCAGGCACTGGCCCTGTTGAACAGCGAAATCTCTGCCAAGTATGCGAATGCGTTCGCCGAGCGAATTCTGCGGCAAGCTCCGGACTCGATCTGGGGTCGGGCGGTGCAGACGGCGTGGCAACGCGCGGCCACCCAGGAAGAGAAAGGCTGGCTGGAACAGTTTGCCGGCGAGCAGCAGTCGCGATACGTCACCCAGGGACTGACGCCCGACGCGGCCCGTCGGCAGGCCCTAAACGACATCTGCCAGATGCTGTTGGTGGCGAACGAATTCGTTTACGTGGATTGAGCAGCCTATGTACCACATTGACCAGAGAGATCTCGCAGAACTGAACCGCCGCGAAGCCCTGCTACGCTGCGGAGCCGGTTTCGGCAGCCTGGCGTTAGGCACCCTGCTGGCCGTGCCAAACCGTGCGGTCGCCGCCGAAGCCGCGTCTGGATTCAATCTGGTCCCCAAGGTGCCGCACCACATCCCGCGCGCACGTGCCGTCATTCAGTTGTTCATGCACGGCGGGCCCAGTCATGTCGACTTGCTCGACCCAAAGCCCGAACTGACACGGTTGGATGGCCAACCGCCTCCGGGTGAAGTGGCGGACGATGAAAACCGTACATCGTACCTGATGGGAAGTCCGTTCAAGTTCTCGAAACATGGGCAGAGCGGTCTGGAATTCTCTGAACTGCTGCCGCACATCGCTCGACATGCTGACGACATCGCCGTCGTGCGGTCGATGTTTACCGAACATCGGAACCACGAGCAGGCCATCTGGATGGCAAATACGGGACTGATCGTGGCAGGTCGTCCGAATATTGGGGCCTGGGTGGCTTATGGGTTGGGGACAGAGAACCAGAATCTGCCGGCGTATGTGTCGCTGCCGGATCCTGGTGGACTGCCGGTGGATGGAGTCCGGAACTGGTCCAGTGGCTGGCTCCCCCCGGTGTATCAGGGTACCGCCGTTCGCTCGGAAGGACTGCCCGTACTCCACCTGGCCCCCCAGACGGCCAGATCGGCCGAGGTGGACCGCGCCCGGCTGGACCTGCTCGGAAAACTGAATCGCCAGCACCGCGCGCGGCATACGGGGGAACTCGATCTCGACGCGCGGATTGCCAGTTTCGAATTGGCCGCCCGCATGCAGCTTTCAGCAACCGATGCGCTAGACGTATCGCAGGAGACAGCGGCCACCCAGGCGCTGTACGGGTTGCATCAGGATGCCACACGTTCTTACGGCAAGCGCTGTCTGATGGCCCGCCGGCTGGTCGAACGCGGCGTGCGATTTGTGCAGATCTTTATGGCGGGTCAACCCTGGGACACCCACAGCGATAACACCGCGGGCACCCGCAAATGCTGTGAACAGACCGACTTGCCGATTGGTGGACTGTTGACCGATTTGCGACAGCGAGGC
>JAFEBR010000022.1 GCA_018242565.1 Planctomycetota bacterium
ACGCAAGTAGCTGCTGCCGCAACCTGTCGGCGGACTCCCAAGGAGGGGCGCCGGCTGGGAATGGGGGCTGATTATGGCTTCGGTTGGAATCCGCACGGAGATTACGCCCGTGCATTGACCTTTTTTGTCAAATACGTGGGGTTCACGCCGCTCGAAACGATCATGTGCGCCACCAAGACGGGGGCAGAAATCATGGGCCGGGGATCCGAGTTCGGGACTGTGGCCGCGGGCAAGTTCGCCGATCTCCTCATCGTCGATGGAGACGTCGCCGCCAACATTTCACTGTTGGAAGACCGAACTCGCTTTATTGCCGTCATGCAGGGGGGGCTGGTCAAAGCCGGGCAACTGGCGCAGCCTGTTGGCGTGTGATTCGCGCACGATCTGCCGCCCCCCGACCGGTGGGACAGGGCCCCAGGGGGAACACGGGCGAGTTTGGCAGTCTGCAACACTCGTGATGTCAGGTTGGCATCTATTTGACAACTCGTGGGCAACCTCTCCAGATCGCCACCTGAGCGGTTTTTCTGTAAGTGCTTGTTAGGCAATCGTTTGCGGAATGCTTCTCCCTGATTCTCAGATTTGGCACATTCCTTGCAATGCTTAGTGTGCAAACGAACTTCTTCCACGGTTGTCTCGCCGAAAGGATGAATATCATGCCACAACAACGCCATGAACCCGAAGCTGGGGCGATTTTGACCTTACGGATGTGGTCGTACCCCGATGCCCGGAAAGCCGTGCCGTACTTCCGCTCGCTGGCTCAGTCGCTGCGCGACGGCTGGCTCGATCTGCGGAACATTCAGGAACATCAGAAAAAGCTGGAAGCCCGTGAGGGGAAGCCCGACCGGGACACGCTGATCGACCTGGACAACACCGGCAAAGATCTGGCCCAGGCGGAAGGTCGATTGCAGGAAATCATCGAAGAGATGATGGGGTTAAGCGCCTACTGCATTGATCCCAATGCTGGTCTCGTGGTGATTCCATTCCTCCGTGGGCATGAATTGGCCTGGTTCGTATTCGACCTGTTCGACGACGCCGGGATCTGCGGATGGCGTTTGTACACCGATCCGCTGGAGACTCGTCGGCCGCTGGCAGACCTGGAAACCGAGGCGGCCCCCGCAGCGCTGCCGGCGCCACAGCCCCCCATGCTCAACTAATGGGGGCAGCAGCCCGCGGCGGTTGAACTGTCATCCGCCGCGAGGACAATGTTGCAAGATTCGCCACTGCTCTATTTTGCGCCGTGGTGTTTGAGGTAAGTCGCGACCATCTCAGAGCGGATGCGTTGCGCCAGTTCGGGTGTGATCAGGTTGAAGTGCGTTTTTTCGGGGACCATCTCGACGACGGCGTCACTGTTGAGTTTCGCCAGCGATGCTTTGAGCAAGCGCGTGGCTCCATCGAGATAGAACGTATCGAGATCTCCCTGGAAGACGTGCAGCTTACCGGCCAGTTTCGGGCCCAATTCGCTCCAGTTCCGCTCCAGCACCAGGCGGATGTCGTATTTTTCCCAGGCCTGGGCGACCTCGGTGTCGACGGCTCCTGTATTGCGGTTCCAGGCCCGCCGCGGTTTGCCGTCGGCTCCTCGGGGACTGAACACTGCTTCAAAGCTGTGGAGTTGGCCCCCAAATCCCAAAGCTTCTTCGGTATGGTCGAAATCGTCGTACCAGAGCACAACTTTCTCTCCCATGCGGGCCAGTGGCCGTCGGGCGCCGGCGGCGTCGCGATACATGTTTTCGCCCGTCCGATACATGTCGATCCGCTGGAAATTGCGAAAATCGACCGGATCGGGAGCCGTACTCCAGGTGCCTCCGAAGACATCGGGATAGGCGACCTGCAGCCACAGACTGCTCCAGCCCCCCGAAGAGTGTCCCGTGACGAAACGTGCCGTTGAGGCGGACACGGTCCGATAGGTGCGATCGAGTTCCGGAATCCATTCACTGACGAGGGCCTGTCCCACGGGGCCATTGTTGGCGGAATCGGCGAACACGTGGTGCCCCAGCGGGCAACTCGGATCGAGTGTGATGCGAATGAACTCGACGCCCCCCTCGTTCTTTTCCGCGATCGGTTCCGTGGAACGGCGGCCCACGTGAGTGCCCCCGAAACCGGGGACCTCGATGATCACCGGATACCGGCGCTCAGGCTGGTCGTAATAGCTGGCCGGCAGCAGAATCGAACCGCGCAGCGCGACTTCGCGCTGGTGAAAGTCACTGAGCAGTTTGCTGTGGACCGACAGCAGTTTGTACCAGCGATTTTCCGGAAAAGGATTCTCGGCCACGTGTTTGTCGATGGTCAATTCTTGCGGGGCTTCGGCCGTAGTCGTTTCTGCCACCTCGGCGACTGCCGAGTACCCGTTCCCCGGACCGTTGCCCACCACCCGTTCATAGGGATTGAACCGGGCGACCGCCTGGACCTGATACCCTTTCAGATCCAGTTCGGCGAGCGGCTTGGGGGTCGCAATCAATCGGTCGCCGGTCGCGGCTCCCACGGCCAGTGGTTCATTGGGTTTCCAGTTTTCGACATCAAGGGCCAGCATCGGTTCCGGGTTGAACCAATTGGGCCCCATGCGGGGTTCCTGGTTTTTGCCTTTCGTAAAGAACAGGTACACCCGTCCGGTGAACGGTGCTGACCGGACCGTGTCTGGAAACTTGATGCGAAATTCGTGCGACCCCGCTCGGGCGGAACTGGCCAACGCGACGGAATAACACAGGGCCACGATCACCAGGGCGATTCGTCGCTGCAGGAAGCTGAACATGGGCAGAGTCCTCGAAAAGCGGGGCAAGGAGAGGGGCGATTGACTGCAGAAAATTCCGTGAACCGTTATGCTGCTGGGGTTGTGCGCCTGAGCCGGACCGCCCGGTCGCACGTGGTAGAATCTGTTGCCACGGGTGACAAAAAACTGACGGGCGGGGCCGTTTCCTGCTCTACGAATATATCCGAGATGTTTCAGAAATACTGCTGGCCCGGCCCCCATTGACTGATGTTGCCCGACAATTTATCAGACCGAGTCGTTAAACTCGAATTCCTGGTGACTCACCTGGAACATGAGATCGAGACGCTGAATTCCGTGATCCTGGAGCAGCAAAAACTCCTCGAGCGGCTGAACGTGTCGGTATCCCGTGTGGATGACCGTGTCGCCCGCCTGACCCTCGAAGAAGAACGTCGCGACCCGCTGAGCGAGCGTCCGCCCCACTATTAGGCCGGCGTGTCAGTCTGCCGTAACAACCGCACCGCGGTCGCGACCACTGTGGGCGTTAAACTCTGGTTAGTCTTCCCAGTTTTTCGTTGACGGCTTTGTTAGTTGGCCGCGGGGTACCGCACGCCACGCGACTGCACACGCCGTTTGTACACCTTGTCGCCGGCGGTGACATAAAGCGTGTCGAGTTCCGGCCCGCCGAAGCAGACATTCGACAGCGCACCCGGCTGGGGTTTCAGAATCGTGCCACCCAGTCGGCCGGTCGGATCGAACATTTGCAGTCCGACCCGCGTGGTGACGTACAACCGGCCCAGGGTATCGACCGTCATACCGTCTGAACCGGGGCCCCCACCGCCGGCGGGAAGCTGCAGCGGTCCGTAGTAACGGTCTTTCTGCGACAGACTGCCGTCGCGTTCGACTCGAAACGTCCACAGAATCGGTTCCGCTGAGTCGGTGACGACGAGCGTGCCCTGGTCCGGCCAGAGGATGACACCATTCGGTTTCAGCCCCTCGGCGACGACCCGTTTCTCACGCTGCTTGTTGATGTACCAGACTTTGCCGCCGGGCGGGTCGGTGACATACACGCCGCCATTGCCGGTCACGACGAGATCATTGGAGTTCAAGTCTTCGACGACCGTCTGCACCTGCGCCTGTTTGTCGTAGGTCACGATTCGGCGGTCGCCATTGCGACAACCGTAGAGCAGGCCGTCGGGACCGAACATCAGTCCGTTTGTGCCCGCCGTGTTGTCGGCGAAGACGGTGACCTGATCGTCGAGACCGATTTTGTGAATGCGATTATTCGGGATGTCGGTGAAATAGACCTGGCCCTGGAGGTCGACGGCGGGGCCTTCCGTGAACTTGTAGCCCTGGCCGACCAGTTGCCAGCCCGCTCCGTCAATCAGCACCCCGCTGACCGACATATCTTGTGCGTGCGCCTGTTGGCACGCGACAAGCCCCAAGGCACCTGCGGTGAACAGCAACCAAGTCCGAATCATGGTGAATTTTCCTGAGGTCATAAAACCTGTGTTACTGTCCTGGACCTGTTGGTGGGGCCAGAACCAGGCTGCTGCGTGCCGTGTCACGGCCGGGCCTGATTGCCTGCCCGTCGCTCGATGTCACCTGGCGTCGTCGTTCCGCCACAGCCAGCGTAACGATTCTGGCAGCAGGGCGCCGCCATGTTTGCCGTTGTGGCCTCCATCACCAAATTCGAAGCGATAATCGTATTTGGCGAACTTTAAAGCGGCGGCCATTTCCTGATTGGCCAGGGGCCAACTGCCATGCACATTATCCAAGTCGCCTGAGCCGTCCTGCAGAAACACGCGAATCGGTTTGCGTTCGGTTTTGCGGATCAGGGCATGATACACGTGCCCGCCGCGGATGTTCGTGAAGCTCCCCACATGCGACAGGACTTTGCTGAACGCGTCGGGACGTTCCCAGGCCACGGTCCAGGCACAGATGCCACCGGAACTGATGCCACAGATCGCGCGCTGGCTCGCCTGATCGGTCAGTTTGTACGTTCGGCCCACCTCGGGCAGAATCTCTTCCAGTAGAAACCGGGCATACTGGTCACCCAGACTGTCGTATTCAAAGCTGCGGTTCTGCCGCGGTTTGGCGTTCGGTTCGGTGGCGGGAATGACGCCCGGGTTCAGAAAGATGCCGATGGTCACCGGCATCTCTTTCTTGTGAATCAGATTGTCAAACACGATGGTAGAACGAAATTGCCCTTCGGGATTGACGTACGCCCCACCATCTTGAAACACCATGACGCTGGCAGGTTGCGAGCCGTCATACTGTTTTGGCACGTAGATCCAGTAGTCGCGTTCGGTTCCCGGATAGACTTTCTCGCTTTTCCAGGTGTGCTTGGTGACAGTTCCCTGTGGCACCCCGGGCTGGACCTGCGAATCGGGGCCCAGCACGTAATCATCCGCCGCATAAGTCACGTTGGTCAGGCTGGCCAGCGCACAGCCTGCCAGCATGGTCTTCATAATCAGCGACCGCCCAGTCCGAAACATAGTCCACTCAGCGAGCATTATGGGACCTCTTTCCGTCAGAGAACTCAGAAATCGGAAGCCGGGGTGAGCACCATGGGATGCCACCCCGGGACGATTGCACCCGGTGGGGGACTCGATGTTAAACCGGGTTGAAAACCAGTCCGGTTTGCAGCTTCGGGTAGAAATAGGTGCTCTTGGGGGGCATCTTTTCCAACTGGGCCGCAATGTCTTCCACGTGCGAAATCCGGGCGGGTGGCACCAGACAGGCCAGTGGCACTTCCTGGGCGGCCTGCGCGGCGACCACTTCTTCCACCTGATGCACGTACCGGCATTTCGGTCCGTCCACATGATGCGCTTTGAGCAGATGCTCGAGCACCAGCTTATGCAACAGGCTGACACCGAGACTGCGCCACTCGTCACTTTGCTCTGGCGCCAAGGTCTGCATCGGACTGCCGTCGGTCAAGCGGGCCAACATCCACCAGCCATCACTGGTTGTGCCCAGTCCCAGCACGTCCTGACCGCCATCGGCGTCGATCAGTCCCCAGGTTTCTTTGGCGGCCGCCGGGCCCTGGCCCACGGTTTCCAGTTCGAAGTGTTTACCCAGTGCGATCATCAAATCGTCTTTTGTCAGGGCTTCGATCCCGCTGACCAACCGGTGCGTCGGCAGGATCACCAGTCCCGGATCGCTCATCCCGACAAACATCATCATCACAAAATTCGAAGGGCTGTCGGGGCCCAGCAGTTTGCTCTTGGCGTTCAGCGCGTCGCGGAAGTTGATCGCCGTTTCATAGCGATGGTGACCGTCCGCGATAAAGATCGGTTTGTCGCGCAACTGGTCGCGAACCGCGTCGATCGCCTCGTGGCTCATGACGGGCCACAGGCGGTGCAGGACCCCCAGGTGGTCGCGGGCTTCGAACGGCGTCAACGTGGCGATAGCTTTTTCCAGCGGAGCCTGCACCGCGTTTTCGGAATCGGGATACAAGCCGAAGATCGGGGACAGATTCATGCCGCACGCCGTCAACAGCTTGAGACGGTCGGCTTTGGGGCCCGACAACGTTTGTTCGTGCGGAAAGACCTTGCCCTCGCCAAAACGCTCCAGGCGAATGCGACCCAGGAAGCCCCGGCGGGTGTACTGCTGGCCTTCCCATTCGAAGACCTGGTGATAGACGTAGAGCGCGTCTTCGTGTTCCTGGATCAACACCCCTTGATGGATCCACTTGCGCAGGAACTCGGCTGCGCGCTTGTATTTCTCGTCGGGATCCGTGTCTCCCGGTTCGTCGCGATTCAGTTCCAGGCGAATGACGTTACAGGGGTGCTTTTCGTAGAGCTGGTTCTGAAATTGGGCGTCAATGACGTCATACGGCGGACAGGTCACGTCCGACAAGTCGCCCACTTGTCCTACATCGTAACGCCAGCCTCGAAAAGGATTTACGTCTGCCATGAAAAAAAGGTCCTTAGTGCATAGTTGATAGATTGGCTGCCAGCACGAACTGTCGCACCATCGCCAGATCTTTGCAAGCGACCGCCGACTCGACTCCGCCGGCGACATCGACGCCCCACGGATTCACCGCAGCGATCGCTTCGGCGACATTGGACGGGTTCAGCCCCCCGGCCAGAATCAGCGGCGGCCAGTCGCCCCATTGGTACTCGCGTTTGACGAGTTCCCACGGTGTCACGTGGCCCGTGCCACCATAGCGACCGGCGACTTTCGCGTCGATAAGACAGGCCCAGGGACTGCCTTCCAGGTCGCGGCACTGTTGCAGATACTGGGCGACCTCGTGCAGTCCGTCGTCTCCCACCCGAAACGCCCGGATCACGCGGAACTCGCGGGACAGATGTGCCACGGCCTCGGGCGTTTCGTCGCCATGAAGCTGAACACAGCGCAGCCCGCAGTGCCGCGCGATCTGTTCGACTTGCGGTACGGCATGGTTCACGAACAGGCCCACTGGTTCGATCGCAGGCGGCAAGCCCGCGACAATCGCCGCCGCAGTCTCGGGGGACACTGACCGCGGACTGGGCGCATAGAAGTTCAGGCCGAGGGCAGTGGCACCCGCCTCGGCGACGGCCAGCGCGGTTGGCAGATCGCGAATTCCACAGATTTTCGTCCACATGCCATCAAGTTATGGCAACCGGTCGCTGGCTGCAATCGGTCAGCCGGCAGACTCGGGCTCGCCGAACAGAGCGTCACACTCGGATTCCAGGACACCCCCCAGGATGTCACAGTTCCAGGCCGGCGCTCGGCGGACCAGTTCCAGGCAAGTGATCTCGATTTGCCGCCAGCCCTTTCGTTGCAAGGTCTCGATCGAAGTTCCGAAGACGACCTGGCGGATACCGCTCCACAGAATGGCCCCCATGCACATGGGGCAAGGTTCGGCGGTGGTGTACAGGGCCAGGTCGCGATGGACCGGACCCGGGCCGTCGCCGAACAGGTCCTGCAATGCGTCAATCT
>JAFEBR010000230.1 GCA_018242565.1 Planctomycetota bacterium
GTCGAGTGGCAATGGATCGATCATGCGGCTGGCGGCCATCGCCATCCGTTTTGCTGATTCGTTTCCCGGGCAACTCGTTGAACTGTCGCGACTGGCCGCCGAATCGAGCCTGACCACGCACGCCAGCCCCCAGTGCTTATCCGCGTGCCGGTATCTGGCACTCGTCTTGTGTGGTTTGATCCACGGTCTGCCCCGCGACGAGGTTCTCGATCCTCGCTGGAAACTGCTGCGAGAACTGGAAGCGATTGAGCCGCTGCATCCAAGTATCGCCGAGGTGGCACAGGGGAGTTTTCGCATTCGCCAGCCTCCGGAAATCGTCGGCAGCGGCTATGTCGTGAAGAGTCTGGAAGCGGCCCTGTGGGCTTTTTGCACTTCAGCAGATTTCGCTGAGGCCGTGTTGCGATCCGTCAATCTGGGTGACGATGCGGACACGACGGGCGCCGTCTGTGGTCAATTGGCCGGCGCGTACTGGGGTGAAGCAGGCATTCCCGCCGACTGGCTTAAGGGGCTGGCGCGGCGTGACATGATTGAGCAGGTGCTGCGGGGCCTGGCACTGCGCTCTGCCTACGAAGCGACATCGTACTGGGTGGATGATGCGCCCGGCGGGTCCTTTGCTCTGCGCTGTGGTGCGCACTGTCGGGAACTCGACACCCTGCTGTCGGGGGCCGGGCAGACCAGTTGGATCTATATCACCGCCTGTAATCCCCAATCGGAACGACTCAGTGAGGCGGAAAACGAACAGCGGTTGCATGCCCTGACAGAGCGACTGCTGCTGCGACAGCCGCAGACGGTCGTCTATCACGGACGAGGTGTGGGGCAAGCTGGGGACTGGCCGGCAGAGCCAAGTCTGCTAGTCCTGGGTCTTGATGCCGCACAGGGGCAGATGCTGGCTCGGGAGTTCGGTCAAACGGCTTTCCTCGCGGGTCGGGCCGGGCAGCGCGTCGAACTGGTCTGGACCGCAACCGGCGACTCGGGCAGGCAGGAGGGCGGGGACAGTCCCCGTCGACAGGGGCGCTGAATGGAGAGCCCCGGATCACAACACTCTGTGTCGTGCCGGGGATCTGCCGATTGATGAATCCGCCGCGGGGATTGTTGCGTCATTTGTCGCCGAGGCTGTACAGAAACTTGTCGGTTCGTAACAGCAGCCGGTTTTTGCTGACGGTTGGACTACCGTTGCAGATTCCGGCATCCGAAAGTTTGTTATGTGCCAGCACGGCGAATTCAGGTTTGGCAGCGAGTACGAACGTGCCCTGGTCACGGGTGACGGCGTAGAGCTTGTCTCCCGCGGCGGTCAGCGACGCGTACAACTGACCGCGCTCGGGGAGTCGTTGCTGGTAGACCGTTTCGCCGGTCTTGCTGTTCAGACAGTAGGCCAGGCCGTTGTCGTTGACGCCGTACAGGTGGTCTCCGACCAGGACGGGGGACGTGATGTAAGACGTGACCCGCTGCGTCGTCCACAGCCGATGTGTTTTGGTGACGTTGTCGGTGCCTCCCACGCGTACGGCCGCGGCACCTCCACCACCGGGACCCCCCGTCACCATGAACACGATTTCGTCGCGACTGACCAGGCTGGAACAGATCGCGTCACCGCCCGGCGTTTCGCAGTACCACAGAAACTTGCCGGTCTCCGGATTGAAGCCCCAGATTTCGCCACCCACGGCCAGGACCAGTTCGGCCGGTGCGCCGGCGCGTTCCACGATGATCGGTGTGCCCCAGCAGCCATCCAGCGAATCGGCCGGTTTCTTCCAGACTTCCTGGCCAGTCACGCCGTCGAATGCATACAGAGCATTGCTTTCCGCTGCCGCATTTACGATGACCAGATTCTTGTAGATGATCGGACTGCAGGCAGATCCCCAACCCATACGCGCCGATCCTGTACCGACGGATTTATGCCACAACTGTCGTCCTTCCAGATCGAAGGCGACAACGCCGGCTTTGCCAAACAGCACGTAGACTCGCTCACCATCGGTGACCGGCGTGCTCGAGGCATAGCCGTGTGTGGCCAGAAAGCCCTGGTAACGGTCTTCGTTGGCGACTCCACGAATTCCCTTCTGCCACAGGATCTTTCCTGAGCCTTCATCGAGGCACACCAGGACCCGTTCCAGTTTCGCGGGGTCGCCTGGGTTTTCGGCACTGACTCCAAACCCGGTGTAAGACGTCAGGAAAATTTTGCCGCCGGTGACGATGGGCAGTGATGTTCCTGGACCTGGCAGCGGAGTTTTCCAGACGACCTTCTCGGTGTCACTCCATTTCACCGGGGTCTGGGTGCTGTCGCTCTGAGCATTGCCGTTCGGACCACGGAAGCGGGTCCATTCGTCGGCCTGCAGCATGGGGGACAAGATCAGCCCCGACAGCAGAATCAATGATGGCAGTCCATCGCGCATGGGCAGCATGGGGATACTCCTGAAAGGGCAACGAATCGAAGGAATCAAGACACAATGATGAGCGACTGCGGCAGCCCACTGTCTGCCTGGGCTGGACCCGGTTTCGGCGAAAGGACGTGTTGAAGGGCATGGGAACCGAACTCGACGGGCGAATGCCTTTCGGTCAGGCCGCTGCGGCAGCAAGACTCTTCGCATTCCGCCTGACTTTATCGAAGTTCGCTGCCAGAGGCAAAACCAAATCCCGAGGTCCAAGCCTGTGAGTCGCCTCGCGACTGCATGTCGTGATGGCTGGCGAACGATTGCAGGAACTGTTCCACAAATCGCGACACGGCCTCTTAAATCTCGAACCCAAGTTTCTGCGGCCAACACGTCGCTATTTGCTCGTGGGTGCGACCGGTCGATAAACGGTTAAGGTGCCGCTCTGGTAGTCGCCCAGATTGATGACGGTCACCTGAACTCGACGATTGTGGTTCACATTTTGATTCAGTAATGCAATCCAGCTTCCATCGATGGATTCCAGGATCGCGGTATGGTGCGGCGTGCCCAGAATTGTCCAATATCCGGGACCTGCCAAATGCACGCTTTCGAACTGCAGAATGTCGCCCGGTTTGGCCTGCGACAGGGAGACCACTTCTCCAAAGCGGTATCCATTCGGTGGCTGGGCACCGGCATATGCCAGCGCCTCGGCCGCCAAGGTCCAGCATTCGCCATTACCCACCTGCTTGCCGAGGTTCTTTTTCGCGAATTCCAGAACTTTGGTGTTCAGGTCGGACGCGGATGCTGCGGGCGTACTTGATCCCGACGAGGGGTTACCCGATCCTGTTCCTGCCACGGGTGAACCAGTGAGGGTATAACCGGTGGCGGGAGAATAGCCGAATCCCGCTGTGCCTCCCGCCACAGGATTTCCCCCACCCGAGTTGCCTGACTGGCCGTTGGTCCCCAGTCCGGTCCCGATTCGACTCCAAATCGGAAAGCTGGCCGCGAGTTGTGACGCCCCGGGCCCATACTGGTCGTCAAGCTGCACGGCCATCCGCCGTGCCTGGGCACGCTCCAGTCGCTGCTGCGCACTGAATCCTGAGGGTTTGCTTGGTTTCGTGCGAGCCGTGGGCTTGGGTGGCGCGGCCGCCGCCGGCAGAGCCGGATCATCAGCCTGCACCCGTGCCGGACTGAATCGCGAGTCTGTGGGGTTGGCCAGATGAACGACGCAGATCAGGCCCAGGCTGAGACTGCACAACAAAACAGATCGTCCCATGTCGCTGCTCCTGTTTCCGGTCTGTGGATTGGCGCACCTTCGGCGACAAGCCTCGAGTGCCTTTGTTCAAAACGAAATCTCGAACCAGATTTCAACAGGGGGCTTCGTGATTTCTCAAGCGGTCTCACTACAGTCGCTAATTTACGGCCGACGTCGTCGCTGCCGACTCAGAAATCAGACAGGCGAATTGCTCCAGGGACCTCTGCTGGAGAGGGCTCAAACGGATACCCGGGCGAACGGCGCGCAGGCGGGCCAGTGCCTCTGCGGGATCGCGGACCAATCCACGTCGGAGTAATACGGCCGCACTGAATAACCCGGTCCGTCCGAACCCTTGGGCACAATGGATGAACGTCGTTCCCGGCCGTAACTGGTCGATGGCTTGCCGCAAGATGTTTGGATCGATCGCCGCTCCATCCAGAATGGCCACGAGGATGTAACCCGGTGACCGGCGGATCGCGGATGATTCCGTGAATTCGGCTGTGAGGTCTACATAATTGTCGAAGCGAGTCTGGCATTCGTGATTGAGCAGTCTCCGACCAATACTGAGGTCGGGCAAAACTTGCTGACAGGCCGGCGCCCGATTGTGTACACACACCAGGCGCCAGACGACTCGGGTGAGCAGATGCAGCGGCAGAAAGACCGCCCAACTCCAGACGGGCAGAGTGCCATCGGCGCGTTTGCCGTAAATGCCAGCGTTTTGACCGAGATGTGCCCAGCCCAGCAGTGCAAAATTCACAGCCGGCCACAAGGCCAGCCACCACCAGCCTTTTTGTGTGAGACTGCCTGCGGTCATGACCAGTGCGAGGGCAAACATCGAATAGGGAATCGGCATGGACTCAGCGTAACGGCACGGGCACGTAGATTCCAAGAGGGGCCGGAAGGCGGGCGCGGGATTCTCTGCCTGTAGTTTAAGGGTCGTGCGATGGTCTACGGCTTTCCTGCCAAGATTGCCTCGGGGGGGGAATTCGTTAAGATGACGGCTTGCCTGATCAGGCGTGTTACCATTTGAATGGTTGCGTATGGAATCACCTCTAAAGGTGCCGTTCTCGTCAATTGCGGCGGAACTCAAAATCAGTGAGAGTCAGGTCGCCAGCGTTGTGCGCCTGGCTGATGAAGGAAACACGGTTCCCTTCATCACCCGCTACCGCAAAGAGCAGACCGGCAATCTCGATGAAGAGCAGATTCGCGCAGTGCTGGCGCGCGTTACCGCGCTCAGGCAGCTGGCCGAGCGGGCCGCCACGATTCTGCGCCTGATCGAAGCGCAGGGCAAGCTGACGCCCGAATTGAAACAGCAGATCGAGTCGGCGGATTCGCTGAAGCGACTCGAAGACCTGTACCTCCCGTACAAGCCCAAGAAGCAAACGCGAGCGTCGGCGGCCCGTGAACGCGGCCTCGAACCGCTCGCTGATGCCATCTGGACTGCGGCTCTCGCTGGCAGCCGTCTCGACGAAGCGGCTGCCCCGTATGTCGATCCCGCGAAGGAACTGCCCACCACGGTGGAAGTGCTGCAGGGAGCGGCCGACATCTTGGCCGAGCGGATCAGCGAACAGGCCGATGTGCGGGCTCTCGCCCGGCGCCATGCCTGGAAAGGGGGACGTCTCACCACGTCGGCGATCGACTCCGCCGCGGAGACTGCCCAGCCGTTTCGTGACTATTTCCAACACACCGAACCGGTCTCCAAAATTCCACCACACCGGGTCCTGGCCTTCAATCGTGGCGAGAACGCCGGTGCGCTGCGCGTCAAATTCGAATGGGATCAACCCGTCGTGCAGGCCGAGATCAGTCGCCTGCTGCAAGTTGAGCAGCACCGCTTTGCCGACTTTCTTGCGACCTGTCTGGCCGACGCGGTGGATCGCTTGATCCACCCCAGTCTGGAACGGGAAGTCCGTCGTGAGTTAACGGACCGTGCCGCCTCTCAGGCCGTTTCTGTATTTGCTCGCAACCTGCGGAATCTGCTGTTGTCGCCCCCTTTGAGTGGTCGTCGGGTGCTGGCCATCGACCCGGGATTTCGCACGGGCTGCAAAGTCGTCATTCTCGACGAGCATGGCAATTTGCTGGTCACCGATCTGATTTATGTGACGGGCTCAGCCGAAAAACTGGCGGGAACACGCAACAAGCTGGCCGGTCTCTTGCAGACGCATCACGTCAATCTCGTGGCAATTGGCAACGGAACCGGTTGTCGTGAAACAGAAGAACTGGTCGCCGAGACGATTGCGGAGTTGTCTCCCGAGACCCAGTACGTCATCGTCAACGAAGCGGGCGCGAGCATTTACTCGACGAGTGCCATTGCCCGCGAAGAATTCCCGTCGCTCGATGCCACGGAGCGGGGCACGATTTCGATTGGCCGACGGATGCAGGATCCGCTCAGCGAACTGGTGAAGATCGAACCCCAGCACATCGGCGTGGGCATGTACCAGCACGATGTCGAAGAAAAGATCTTGAAGGAGTCGCTCGAGCAAGTTGTCGAATCCTGTGTGAATTACGTCGGTGTTGACCTGAATACGGCCAGCAGCGCTTTGCTCAAGCATGTCTCGGGGTTGAACCAGTTGACCGCCCGGCGGATCGTCGAATGGCGGTCGCAGAACGGTTCATTCAAGAGTCGCCAGCAGTTGCTGGATGTTCCCGGAATCGGACCGGCAAAATTCACTCAGGCTGCCGGCTTCCTCAAAATTCGTGATGGGGCCGACCCATTGGATGGGACCTGGATCCATCCCGAAAGCTATCCACTGGCTCGTCAGGTGCTGGACCGTCTGGGAGTGTCGACCGATTCGCCGAATCCATTAAGTCATTTGCCTGGAGATTTCCGCGAGCGTCTTTCGCAACTTGATGTGTCGACGCTTGCGGACGAGTTGCAGGCCGGCTTGCCCACGTTGCAGGATATTGTCGATGCCCTGGCGCGACCGGGGCGTGATCCTCGTTCAGATTTGCCCGGTCCGATCTTCAAGAAGGACATCTTGAAGATGTCCGATCTGACGCCGGAGATGGAACTGACAGGAACCGTATTGAATGTCGTTGATTTCGGGGCCTTCGTCGATGTCGGGCTGAAAGAAAGTGGTCTGGTACACGTCAGTCAGATGTCGACGCAGTTCATCAGCAGTCCACACGATGTGGTGTCTGTGGGAGATGTGGTCACTGTCTGGGTGCTCTCTGTGGATGCCGCGCGGAAGCGGGTGTCGTTGACGATGATCAAGCCGGGAACGCCGCAGACGCGTACTCGCAGGCCAGACAGCAAATCTGCACCTCCCGCCACCAACCCGCCCGCCTCGAACTCCGGGCGCGTGGAATCGCCGGCAGAATCGACGAATCAGGCGGCCGCCGGTGCCGCACCGGCACAACGACCACCAGCCAAGCCTCGGCCAGCGGCACGCAGTGATCGCCCGGCGCCGCCGTTGAGTGCTGAAGCCCAGTCAGGTGAAGAACCTTTACGATCATTTGGACAACTGAAACAGTTTTGGAATAAGAAAAGCTCATGAGTCGACACGAAGATTTGAGTCGCGTTCTGAATAGTGGCATCGTAGCGGTCATCCGTTCTACCTCGAGTGAGCAGTTGGTTGAGGTCGCTCGCGCGCTGTACGAAGGGGGGGTGGATGTCCTGGAAGTCACGTTCACAGTCCCGCGCGCGCTCGAGATTATCGCGGAAGTCCGCAAGTCGCTGGGTGACAAGGTTCTCCTGGGAGCCGGCACGGTGCTCGATCCGGAGACCGCTCGTGCGGCATTCCTCGCCGGTGCGGAATTCCTGGTGGCCCCTACGGTCAACCTTGATGTCATCAAGATGGGAAACCGGTATGACAAGTTGGTCATGCCCGGGGCGTTTACACCGACCGAGATCCTCACGGCCTGGGAAGCCGGGGCACAGGTCATCAAGGTCTTTCCCGCTGACGTCGGTGGACCCGCCTATCTGAAGACGATTCACGGCCCACTGCCGCAGGTGCGGTTGCTGCCCACCGGTGGGGTCAATTTGAATACGATCGCCGATTTTCTGAAAGCTGGAGCCTGTGCCGTCGGACTGGGTGGCGCGCTCGTCGAACCTCAGGCCGTGAAGAATGGGGATATGGCCCGCATCAAGAGTCTTGCCGAGCAGTACGTCGCGGCAGTGAAGTCCGTCCGAGCGGCGATGAAGAAATAGGCCGGACGCCAGGTTGCCCTCGGGGACAAAGGGGGCTTACCAGCGAAATTCGGCCGCGACGCCATATTGGTTGGGCTGGAAAACCGGCACGATGTGTTCGTTGAATCGCTGCACGTCGGTATCGTTCACGGCCATGACCGAAAGGTACGCCATGAACCAGCCCAGCGCCGCCTGCGACAGGTAATGTGCGTCGTAGTCGATGCGCCCGAACGCCGGCAGAATTGAGACCGCGTAACAGGTCGCTTTCAAGAACAAGTTGTCGGTCATCCCGGCGGCCGCGATGAACGGCATCGCCCCCATGAATGCGTCGCCGCTCACTCCGTGCGAGCTGACGAACGGAGTCCAGCGTGAACCGTGGGGCGAGTAGCCCGGGCGATCTGAACCGAGCACGACCTGCATCGTCAACATGGGCACAACGCCGACGGCGAAGCCTCGCAGGGTACGGTTTCCCCAGACGCTCAGTTCGGCGGCGCCGGGGACCTCATCGGCCAGGCTGCCAAGGGCGTAAAGTCCGAATGCAATAGGCACGGTGTAAACACCGTCGCCCACCCATTTGATATTGTGGGTCAGGGCATCGGTGCCCGTGGAGCGGACATGGTTTTGGAACCAGGCATCGAATTTGGAATCGATCGAGGTCTCAGCACAAATGGCGGCGGCTCCCAGTCCTAAGCCGAATTTGCAGAGCGTTTCGCAATCGTAGAAATTCGTGTAATCCTGCCAGACCTCACTTCCGAATTCACGGGCCGTTTCACGGAACCAGCCCGAACGTACCTCGGAATCGGACGTCGTGAACCAGGATTGATCAGTGGCTGGACCAGTGTCGCTCACGTTTCCGATGGCCGAGCGGTCTGGTGTCAGGAAATCTGGTGGTGTCGCCGAAGTTGGTGTTGGATCTGCGGAATCAGAATCAGAGGACGCGTCGTGGGTGTCCTCGGGGCGATTCATTTGCGGTTCGTCATCCGGCGGAATTGATCGTTTCGCAAGTCTCTCCGCAAGGGAATCGCCTGCTGTCTCGGCTTGGATCGCCGCTTCACTTACCTCCTCAGTGGGGGAATTCACTGCGAACAGGCCGGCACGGGGAACCGTGCACCCCGCGCAGAGAATCAGCAGGATTGCCATTGCCAGGTAATGCAAGGCAGCCTTTCCAGGTCAAAGAACGGAATGAGACACAAAGGGAGTTTGAGAGGACGCGAAATGTCACGAATTGACCGCTTAGCGTCAATCCCAAATTTGACCTGGGAAAATCGACAAGCAGGCAAACGGCGCCTGGTCCGCGCTGGCGAGCCCTCTGGTACGCGTGCCGACAACCGCAGTCGGCTGAGACGTTCGGCTCATCGAATAGCCCCCGCACCCGACTCCGTGCATTCCGGTAACACGGGGGTGCGGGGGCAACCATCGATCACGTTTGAGGAATTCGTTCACGGGCCGACGGTCGCGACACGGGAATGCACTGTGTCTCCCGCCCGTCGGCCTCTGATGACACGCTCCAAGCTCAGTCCGATATGGCCTTGATCGCCACTTTTTTAGGTTGGGCGTCCGGACGTTTCAGCAGCGTGACGGCCAGAATTCCATCGTGCATCGTCGCTTCAATCGAATCAGGATCGACGACGTCTGGCAGAGTGATGACTCTCTCAAACCGCCCGTACATTCGATCGTTGTGCCAGTAATTGGCAGTTCCTGATGGTGCCTTGCGTTCACCAACGATGCGGAGATTGCCCTGATGGACGACCACTTCAATGTCGTTCTGATTCAGGCCCGGGACTTCGATTTCAATGAACACGTGTTGATCGTCGTCCCAAATCGCGACGGGAACGACCCAACCCCGAGTCATATTCGTCGTACCGGGGAAATCACCGAAAAATCGGTTGAACAGTTCGTCGAAATCCTGACGAACCGTTGTGGGGAGGGGAAAAGCGGGGAATGACATTCGACGGGTACTGAGAGTCGGCAACATGATCTGCTCCTTTCATTGTAAGTTGCTTATTTCCCAATGCTCTACGTCACAGTTCGGAACCAGAGAGTTTCTGGGAACATCCCAGAAACTCCTGCCGTTCACAGAATTTATTACGGACGGTGATTTCCAAACGTGGGAGGTCGGCGAAAAAAAATCCCCAGGATTTTCATCTCGGGTCCGCTTCGTTTTGCAGGAGATCTGACGCCGTGTCTGATTTTGGTGGGCTGGGCGGTTTGTGATGGCTTGGGGAATTTGCTGGGCTTCGGGCAGATCGGCAGATTGATTCTGGATCGTTCCGGGCAACTCACGCAGGTCGCTTCGTGCGGTCGAATCAGATCACAGGAAAACTTGCCACAGGAGTGGCGCGGAGCGAAAAGGATTTCGCAAGATGTTACTGTGCCGTCAGGCAGTTCAGTGGTTCACGTTGATATGCCTGTTAGGCATGTCCGCCGGGTGTGCGTCGACATCCCCGGCTGGGCATTGCCTGTTGCCGGGGAATTTTGCTCCATTTACCCCGAGTACCGAAGTGGATGAGGATGCCGACGCTGACGATGCCGTCGAGCATAAGCCCGCGAATGATGGTTTCGGCAGTTGGCAGGCGATGTTGACCGCCGCTCATCTCCGCGAGTCGCCGGAAGAACGTCGTCGGCATGAAGAGCAACTCGTCACCGAGGCCAGGTCGATCGACGCGGTGATTGGGCTGGCCCGCATGGATCAGATTGGCGGGCGAAGTGCCGAGGCAGAAGCAGGTTACCGCCGGGCCGTTCGCTTAGAAAGCGGTTCAGCGCGAACGCTCGACGCGCTGGCACAGTTTTATCTCGCCCAGAACCGTGTGAAGGACGCGATCGCCACCTACTACAAGGCATCGCTCGCAGCACCCGATGACACCACAGTTCGCGAACACTACGCCCTGGCTCTCGCCAGATCGGGTCAGGTCGAAGAAGCAACCACGATGCTCGAGTCGATCATGGACACGGCAGATGTTCATTATCAGATCGGTTTGGTTTTGTATGACCGTGGAGATCTCGCCGGGAGTGAGGAGCAGTTCGCTCTGGCGGTGCGGGATAACCCGGATCTGGTTCCCGCCCTGCAATTGCTCGACAATGTGCGTTTGCGCCGCAAACAGGAATTTGCCACGGCCCTGAATGAGGGCGAAGCACAGCCAATTGGCTTCGAAGCCCCCAAGCCCAAACGCTGATGGCCTTGGCTCTGAGTTCTGCCCCAACTCGACTGGTTGAATTGGAACGTCGACTGTTCCGCGATCCCGACCTCGGGTAATGTGTAATGCTGCGGGCCGGCCTCCGACGCAGTGTTTGCATGGGGGCGTTGAATTCGATGTCGAAAATGCCGCCGTGTACTCAGAATCTGATATCCTTCGTGCCGCTGAAATCCTGAGAACCGGGGGCCTGGTTGCCTTTCCCACGGAAACCGTTTACGGTCTGGGCGCGAATGCGCTGGATGAGCGGGCTGTCGCAAAGATCTTTGAGGCCAAAGGCCGGCCGCGGTTTGATCCGCTGATCGTGCACATCGCGGATCGTAGTTGGCTCTCGCGCCTGGTCGCCGATTGGTCACTTCAGGCCGAGCGTCTGGCTGATCGGTTTTGGCCGGGGCCGCTGACGCTCGTATTACCTAAAACGGAGATAGTGCCCGATCTCGTGACGTCGGGGTGCGATACCGTGGCCGTGCGGATGCCCGATCATCCCGTGGCGCAGACGTTGTTGCGGGCTGCCGATGTCCCCGTGGCTGCCCCCAGTGCCAATCCGTTTGGCAGAATCAGCCCGACGACCGCAGGCCATGTACGTGATCAACTGGGTGACAGAATTGATCTCATTCTGGATGGCGGCCCATGTCGCGTCGGTGTCGAATCGAGTGTGCTGCAACTCGGTCCTAGTGGTGCCACGCTACTGCGGCCAGGTGGAGTCACCGTTGAAGAAATCGAAGAACTTATCGGGCCCCTCCAGATCGGTGGGGTCACCCCGCTGGACCATGCAAACTCCTCACCTGGAGAGTCTGAAGTTCATTCGCGACCGGGACTGGTCTCGCCCGGGAATCTTGCCAGTCACTATGCGCCGCGGACGCCGTTGATGCTGTGGGATCGGCGGCGGCCAGAATCGGAAGCCGCCGTGCAGCAGGCGCTGGCGAGTGCTCAATCGTCACGCGTGGGCCTCTTGGCATTCCGGCCCCCGGACAGCGTGTCCGCCTATGCTGTCATCGAAGTTCTATCGAACACTGGCGACTTGCAGGAAGCTGCAGCCCGCTTCTTCGCCGCGTTAAGGCGTCTCGACGCTGCCGGTGTCGATCTGATCATCGCCGACCTCTTCCCCGAGGTCGGACTCGGACGTGCTCTCAACGACCGATTGCGGCGTGCTGCCCACGCCTGACGCCGGCGTCAGAGAGTGTCGGGCGGATTTCCGCAGGGCTTCTGCGTCGTCATCGGTGCGTGTGCCAAGCGGTTTCCCCTCAATGACCCACGGGTGGAGCACGTAGGAATCCTCGCCCACGGGAAACGTCTCGGCCAGTTTGATGGAGTTGGCCGTGACTTTGTACGACTTCTCTTCCCCTTGGCGCGAATCAAACACGTAATGATGTGAGAAGTCGCTGCCCACGTACTGCAGGTGGTCGCAGTGGCCTTGCTCGGAAAGCTGCAACAGCCGATCGCGGCTGACTTCCCGGGCGTTCCTCTGGCTGAAAGCGCTGAAACAACCGGGAAACAGTGCCAAACTGCATGCGATCCAGCCCAGCCGGAAGTACTGTGTTGGGCAAATGCGATCCATCGATTGATTCCTGCTGACCCGACCTGCGGAAATGGACCGGGTTTATACGCGGGAATCGATGAGCTGGCAACGGCAATTCAGGACGCATCGGTGCGAAATTGGTCCGGGATTGGATGCCTGCTCCGCTAGTCCCCCCCACCCATGAGAATATTACCCAGGCCACCCAAAACGCTGCCCTCATCTTTCGACTGGCCCGTGCGAGAGCCGGCCGAAAGAACCCGGCCCGCCAGTCGCGAAAACGGCAGCGATTGCAGCCAGACATCGCCCGGACCGGTCACGGTCGCCAGAAACAGCCCTTCACCGCCGAACAGGGTGTTTTTGAATCCACCCACGAATTGAATGTCGTATTGTACGCTCGGCACCAGGGCGACCAGGCAGCCTGTATCGAGCTTGAGTGTCTCGCCCGCTGCCAGCGAGCGTTTCATGAGGGTTCCCCCGGCATGGACCATGGCGATCCCGTCGCCCGTAAGCCGTTGCATGATGAATCCCTCGCCACCAAACAGCCCTACGCCGAACTTCTTCTGAAACGCGATCCCCACGGAGACCCCTTTCGCGGCACAGAGAAACGCATCTTTCTGACAGATCAATTCACCCCCCAATTGATCGAGATGCATGGCGATGATCTTTCCAGGATACGGGGAGGCAAAGCCAACTTGTTCTTTGCCCGACCGACCTCGATGGGTGAACGTCGTCATAAACAACGATTCGCCGGTCAGCATGCGTTTTCCCGCGGACAGAACCTTGCCAAAGAATCCCCCCTCTTGTGCCGACGGGTCGCCAAACACGGTTTTCATTTCGATTCCGGCGGTTTGAAACATCATCGCTCCGGCCTCGGCGATTACCGTTTCTTCGGGGTCGAGTTCCACGACAACGTACTGCATCTCCGACCCACAGATTTCGTAGTCGATTTCGTCGGCTCGCCGCGCCCGGGGTGGTCGAGGCGGGCGGTTGCCTGGTGAACCAAACATCTCGGCCAGATCGCCGATGTGCCGGGCTTCCGTCCACTCGGCCAGTCCGGGGCCAAACACCAGGGCATTCTTCCCACCAATTTTGGGAAGCACGGCGACCAGTTCCGAAAAGGTGACCGGACCTACCGTTTCATCGTTCTGAGCGTAGTACCACCCGGTTTCTTGAGGCATTGCAATGCTCCTGGTTCAGTGACTTGCGTGTCGGAAGAATGCAGTAACGTGGGAACGATTATGAAGGATCATTGAAATTTCGCATCCGTCTGGAATTCAGCGTGTCCCAGAACTTCAACGGGGCAATGGCGCGGGGAACCGTGTCGGGCCACAAAAGACCCGTAAAACGAGACGGCTGCTGAGTTTCCACGTTTTGCGGTCCGACTGCGGATTCGATCTTCTGGAGTTCAATCGGTATTCGTTCGGATTTCGGGAATATTGTCCGGGAAAACCACAACCGTTGCCTGCCATTGCTTCGGGCCAAAAGCGACAGGATACTGCAGGTGTCGCAAGTTCCGCCGAGATGCATCTCAGCGTGAAACGGCCATACACAGGGGCTCGCCATGAAAACTAAGGCTGAAATCGTTACCGACTGGTTGCCGCGTTATACGGGGCGACCGATGAATGCATTTGGCAGCTACATTTTACTGACGAACTTCTCGCACTACGTAGACCTTTTCGCTCTGCGGTTTGGTGTCGAAATTCTGGGACGTGGTCTGCCCATGCAGTCCGCAACGGCGGAAGACATCACCATCATCAACTTCGGGATGGGAAGTGCGATGGCTGCGACCGTGATGGATTTGCTGTCGGCGATCAATCCGGCCGCTGTGTTGTTTCTGGGCAAGTGCGGCGGGCTGAAGAAAACCAAGGTCGGAGATTTTATTCTGCCGATTGCTGCCATCCGTGGCGAGGGAACGAGTAACGACTACCTGCCTGCCGAGATCCCTGCGCTTCCCTCGTTTCGACTCCAGATGGCGGTGTCCAGTCGGATTGTCAAACAAGGATGCGATTACTGGACCGGGACGGTGTACACGACAAACCGTCGGGTCTGGGAACATGACGACCGATTTCGCGATTACCTGATTGCCAATCGAATCATGGCGATTGACATGGAGACGGCCACGATCTTTGTGGTGGGCTTCGTCAACCATATTCCCAAAGGGGCCCTGCTCCTGGTGTCGGACAATCCGACAACCCCGGAAGGAGTCAAGACGACCAAAAGTGATCAGGCCGTGACCAAAGAGTTCGCGGGACTCCATCTCGAAGTCGGGATCAATTCGTTGATCGAACTCCGAGATTCCGGTGAATCCGTGAAACATCTGCGCTTTGACGAACACCGCACACTCCACTGACCCTGATCGAGCGTGATCGCGTGGACTCCGAGTCTGGCGCGCCCGGAACGAAGCGTCTTCATCGCTTCTTCAGCGTCAGGGTTTCGAACTTACGAACCTGGGCTGTGATCGCGATTTCCGTCGGCAGGCGCTCCATCGAACTGGCGCCATAGAATCCATCGACGCCGCGACAGCGGTCGAGGATGTACTGGGCGTCCTCGGGATTGGCAATCGGCCCGCCGTGGCAGATCACCAGACAGTCCGATCGTTCGGACTTGCAGGCATCGGTGATGGCTTGAACTTCCACGACCGATTGATCGAGAGACTTGGCCGTCTGCGCACCGATTGAACCGCTGGTCGTCAATCCCATATGTGCGACCACGATGTCGGCCCCGGCGCGCGTCATGCGGCGGGCTTCATCGGGATTGAAGACATAGGGGGACGTGAACAAATCGAGTTCGTGTGCCAGCGCGACACATTCCACTTCCAGTTCATATCCCATCCCGGTTTCTTCCAGATTCGCTCGGAACGATCCGTCGAACAGGCCGACCGTGGGAAAGTTCTGGATCCCCGCAAATCCAAGTTGCTTCAGTTCCCGAAGAAACGGCTCGCGCAGGAGAAAGGGGTCTGTTCCACAGACTCCGGCCAGGACGGGTGTGTATTTCACCGCCGTCAGCACTTCATGCGCCATTTCACGGACGATCTGGTTCGCGTTGCCATACGGCAACATGCCCGCGAGCGATCCGCGACCGGCCATGCGGAATCTGCCGGAGTTGTAAATCACAATCAGATCAATGCCACCGGCTTCTTCGCATTTGGCGGAAATTCCTGTTCCGGCGCCGCCTCCAACGATGGGACGCCCGTTCGCAACCTTTTCACGAAGTCTCTGCAAAATCGCCGTGCGACTGTTATCACGCTGAGACCGAGAAGGCAAAGACATGGAAGCTTTCTGTAGTTCCGAGGCACAAGGAAACAGGGGAAATCGACTCGATCTGGAATTGTAGTGTTTTCTACCCACCTCGCGAGACTGCCAGGCAGAAACGAACGACGCCGGTCAGGCACAGGATGAATTTGTGCTTGCCGTCCGACGCCTTCACGGCCTGTCAAAAAAAGCAACTGGCCGACCCGATTTATTGGGAATGAGTTGCGGTACGCGGGATCACACGGTCTCGCCCACGGCAGGTCGGGAGAGTCAAGAGCCTCGCGAAGTGCCTGTCGGGCCGAACCGGTGTGGGTGGCACAGGAAAATCAGAATTCGAACCAGAACATCAGGATCGTACCGATGTTGTTGTCCGGGACGATTGCTATTGTTCGTTCTGTCTGATCGGACCTCTCTTCGACCAGAGTCATTCCATCATTTTCATTTCTGCTTGTCGTCTTCGGGGAGACCTCGATGCCGTTGCGCTTGTGGTTCGCGCTGTTGGTGCTTGTTGTTCCATCGGTCAGTTTCGGGGCTCAAACCGTCAAGAATGGTACTTGGTCGGATCCGGCGATTTGGGATGTGCCCCCCAGCCAGGACGAAGATGTGGTCATCCAGCATGCCGTCGTGGTGAATGCCGCAGCACAGGCCAGGCAGGTGACGGTGAATCTGGGTGCCACTCTGACGGTTGCCAATACACTCGAATTATGGGGCTCGCTGATCATTTACGGTTCCCTGGAAGGTCGGACCGGGGAGATTCGGTTTCATGTGGCCGATGACACCAAATTCACGGGAAATCTGCTGCCAACCGATGCCGGCTATAACGATATGGATTTCTATCCGAACGATATCGGGATCTGGGGCTTCGGCGAAGCACACTTGAATGCTCCCGAGGTCACGTCCTGGACCAACGCTCTGCCGGTTGTGTCGAAAGGGGTCGATGGCGGTTACGGCACCACTTTGTATACGGCCATCACGGGTACTTCCGCGACACTCGACCGGATTCCGAATGGATGGCAGGTAGGGGACCATCTGGTGTTGTGCGCGCTGGATGGGAGTTACGCCGAAGCGACGCTGGTTTCCATAAATGGTGCCAAAGTCACATTCAAATCGAAGACTCCCGATTTCACGGCGCCAGCGCTCGCGGTGACGGACGGCAGCAGTCTGGTCCAGAAAATCTACCCTAAAGTTGCCAATCTTTCGCGGCGGTTTGTTATCTCGTCGGCAGATGTCGTCGAGGGCGATTCCAATCATCGGGCCCATGTGGCGATGATGATGGGGGGATGCGCGCAGTTTGACTTCGTGGAATTTCGGAATCTCGGCCCGCGCGCCAAACTGGGCCGCTATCCCATGCATTTCCACGAGATGGGAGATACGCCCTGTTGCCATGTCAATGGCTGTTCCATGTGGCAGTCGGTTTCTGATCCCGGGAATCGGTTCATCTCGGTGCACCAGTCGTCGTCTGTGAAGGTGACTTACAACGTGGGACTGCGATCTCGTGGCAATGGGTTCTTTTCTGAGAACGGCATCGAAGCCAACAATCAGTGGATTGGCAACCTCTCGATCGACGTATCGAGTCCGGAAGAAATCAAAATCAAAAATGCCCGCAACGACGCCGGGGCCCATCATTTCTGGTTGTATGATGGCAGCGTCATCTCGGGTAACGTGGGCGTGGGACCGAAAACCGTGCCCGGAGCGACGCTTCCGCCCGCCAATCAGCGCACCGTGGGCATGATTCTGTTGTCGAATCTCACCGGGTTGTCGAATGTCGCCCCGCCGGTGATCGCGAATTGTGAATTCCTGGGAACGGGTGAGTACGCGGTGTGGTCATTGGTCGATAACACCCAGATCAACAACCCCAAGGCCGCCTACTGCGGAACGCAATTCAACCACGATACCGGCTACCCCACGCTGGATCTGGCCATCAATAATCCCGTTTTGGTTCTGAATGGCAGCGGTGGCGTGTCTCCGTATCGCTGCCAGTTCTATTTCAATTCCGGGTTACCCACGGCACGCAACATCTCGATCGTGGGTGGCTCGTTCGCGGGCGAGATCCTGATTCACTCGCATTATCATGCCGTGGGTTTATTTCAGGGGACCCGGCTTTCTGGAAAGTACCTGATGAACGGTACGTATTTTCAGTGCATGCTGATGTTCCAGGGTTGTACGTTTAACACCGGGGCATTTCAGTTTCAGAATGGCTACGGCCCCCATCAGGAAGAACCGGGGTTAGTCAGCATCCGCAATTGCACCGGCAATCTCTTCGGAAAATACTCCGCGTCAGCGGTGAATATCGACTTCAGCATGGATGATATGTCGCGGTTTCCTGGATTCGCCGGACAGGCCGAGGCTACCGGTGTCTGGCGATTGCGATCCCTGGCGCCCACCACGGGAATCATCTCTCGGCCACCGACCGGAGACAAATACCCTCAGGCGGAATTCTGGTCGGTGGTGGTCGCCGGTCAACCTGCCGGGCCGATGCGAAAGGGCGATCCGTTTCGATTCACGGAACCGGCCTGGACCGCCAGCCAACAGGCCGGAACGCGGGGCTATCCGTACGGCTTTCCTCCCGGCACCTACGACGTTCGCATCACACAGGGTGACGGAACGGTGAAGACCTACCGGGGAGTCAAAGTCCAAGCCGGCAAAGTCACGCAGATGAAGTAGTTGCGAAACTCTGCGGCGTGACCCGTCCTGCGGCGGGTGCCCAGAATCGAAGTGCTCCCATCCTGCAGTGGCGCCGAAATGAACCTGGCGAAATCAGTCTGGGGATCGAAACGGTTGTCGATTCCCGGGATTCAGCCAATCTCAGCCAAGCCCGCCGACTTACGTCGGGAACGACTGGTGTATCTTGTCACCAGTCAGGCCGAGGGGGCTGGATCAGCGTGGATCTGGTCCGAACCGTCCGTGCCGAATTCGGGAGTCGGAACCAGATCGTCACCGGCGATTCCAATCGACGAGGCGGCGTAAAAACGGCGGTACTTGACGAAGATCACCGAGCCGATGCCACACAGGACTGTGGCGGGCATGCCCAGCATGAACAGGATGCTGTACATGAAAGCCCGGGGCAGCGAGTCATCTTCGGCGATCGATTGGCTGCACATGGGACAGGCTTCCGCCGTCCCGGCTAACCAGACCAAGCCCAGGCAGGCTGCACAGAAAATCGCAACTTGATGGTATTTCATGGGTTTGTGTACTTTCAAATTCACTGGCTGAAAATTCCTTCGAGCGAATTCGCGTTTCCCTGATCTCAGTTTGGCCGGCCGATTTCCTGCGGAAATCGAGCGGCCATGTCATCGGGGCCAGTGATACAGAATGAAATAAATTATAACTCCGGTGATCGATACGTAAAGCCAGATCGGATACGTGACCCGCGCCAGCCGTTTATGACGATCAATCTGACCAGCGAGGGCGCGATACATCACCGTAGGAGCCAGAACGCCGACGGCGACGGCCAGCACGATGTGGGACCACAGAATGACTCGATAGGTTGGCAGGATCCACCCCGTGCCGAGGAATTTTCGCGAACCGCTCCCCGTGTAATGAAATAACGCGGCATGGCCGATCAGGTAGCAGGTCAAAAACACGGCGGAAGTTCCGAACGCTGCGAGCATGACCCGCTTGTGCGCATCCGGCTTGCCGGATTTGATGAGCATGAATCCGGCAATTAACAGCACCGTGGCGAGGCCATTGAGCGAGGCGTTCAAGGCGGGGATTTTCAGGACCCAGTCGGGAACCTCTGTGGGGGCGGTTGGTGCATCTTGTGCCGGCAAATCGGACGCTTTGGCGGCCTCTTGTTCCGCCTGTTTTTGCAATGCGGCCTGACGACGGTCATTTTCTTCACCTTGCGCAATCAGCAGTGTATCAGCGGGATCGCTTTTCCCTCGCAACACGCGCCGCAATTTCGCCATGGCGACGTCGTCCTGCGCGTTGTAACGGCCGCGAACGACTCCCTGGTCATCGACATGCATGATTTCCAGGCTGTGCATGATTTCGAACCCCGGGATCTGCTGTGGATCCTCGGCGACAATCATTTTGAAGCTATGCCGGATGAGATGAAAGATCGTGTCCTTGTCCCCGGTCAGGAACCACCATCTGTCGGGGTCCGCATCAAATTGCTGCGAATACCTCAACAAGTCTTCTGGAGTATCCCGGTCGGGATCGACTGTGATGGTGACCAGTCTGACATCGACGTCTTTCAAGCTTCTCTGCAAGAGCTTCATCTGCTCACTGACCCGCGGACAGAAATTCGCTCCGGCACAGCGCGTAAAAATGAAACATGCGATCCAGGGTTTTCCCAGCAGGTCCGCTTTCGAGACCTTCTGACCATGGCATTCGATCAGTGAGAAGTCTTCAATGCCCTCGGGATCCCAGACGAATTTCTGTTCGTCCCGAAAGGCCGCAGTGGCTGTAGACCAGGGCGCGAGTCCCACTGTAATGGTCACCACGACAGCCAGGATGCCGCACCAGGTCAGACACGCTCGCGATCGACAGCCTGTGACGACAGAATGTTGGCTCGTTGGGGCCCTTAAAATTGGAGCGGCAACGAATTGCCGAATCCCAGGTTGAACGTCAGTTTGTATTACAGGCATGGTGTCACGGCTCAAGGGCAACGTTCAGTGTGTCTGCCACGGTGCTTTGCAAAAGCTGGTCCGTGTTGGGTCAGCGCGAATCGTGTGAAGTCTGGCGACTTGCCTGCCAGACCGAAATCGAAACGCAAGTAACGCAAAATAGTAGTGTGACTGCGATGCACAAACTCATGCTCGGCAAACCGGGCGCGGCATCCAGCGATTCTGCCGAGTATAACAGACGCCTCAGGCCTGCGACCCCATAGGTCAGGGGATTCACTTGAATCACCCAGCGGAGCCAGCCGGAATTACCGGCCGGAAAAAATGCCCCCGACAGCAGCCACATCGGGAGCAGGAAGATGCTCATGATGGCATGGAATCCCTGAGTGGATTCCAAGGGCCATGCGATCAGAAAACCCAGTGCAGTCAGTGACAAGGCCAGCAGCGTCAAAAAGAGCAGAAC
>JAFEBR010000231.1 GCA_018242565.1 Planctomycetota bacterium
CACGGTCGATTTGGGGGTTTTACGTTTTGCTGGCTTGGGTGGCGACGTGACTGGATGCTCTCGATCACGGCTCGGGCCCACGTTGGGCGGGGACGGATACACCGGTGACTCTGCGTGCACGTCAGGAGCACGTTCCTTGAAGCCTGACTCGACCAGGCGGCGGTTGATCATGGCCCCGATATCTGCCGGAAGATTGCGATTTTGCGAATTGGTCGATGTAGGGGCTGGGGCGGGTGACTCTGCGGATTGCTCGACTGTGTGTTCCGAAGCGGCCGCAGTCACCACTACGGACTCTGCATTTTCCGCGGTGTTCTCCAAAGAATTCCGTTTTTGCAAATTCGTCATCGTGTCGTTTTCCAGCGTGGCGGCCGACACGATTACAGACGCGACACCCAAGTCGGAATCCTCTTCAGGCAGAGACTGATCTGCGGGTGAAACCTCAGATTGCTCGGTGTCACGTTCTGTGCCGGATGAAGGCATCACGACGGATTCTGCATTTCCTGCGGCATTCTCCAAAGAATTCCGTTTTTGCGAATTCGTCGTTGAGTCGTTTGCCAGCGCAGGGGCAGTCGCGATTTCAGGCGTCGTAACCCAGTCGGTGCCAGTTTCGGGCAGAGACTGATCGGCAGGTGACACCTCGGCTGGCTCATCGTCACGTTCCGTGACGGCTGCAGTCATCACGACGGATTCTGCATTTTCCGCGGAATTCTCCAAAGAATTCCAGTTTTGCAAATTCGTATCGGGTTTATGGTCCGCCCCACCGTCGGGCTCGTTATCGAGTTCCGAATTCATGGTACCCGCGACGACACTGGTCGCGCTGTGCGCCGTCGTGGCGGTTCCCTCTTCACCCTCGGCTCCGGTCAGGTACCATTCCCAGGCTCCGTCCTTGCCGTAACCCGACGCCTTGCGGACGTCGATGCCCAGGCGGACGGCCACGGCTCGGACCTGCTTCTGGCTGTAGCCGTGATGCAGGATGCGGCCCCAGAGGTCTGACGCCCGGCAGGGACCGGCCTGCAGCATGTTCAGCAGCCTGTGCGCGATGTCCTGCTCCCAGCCCAAAGGATCTCGCGGCTGAATGGGCCGCGACTCGTCCCAGTGAACCCCCTGCTGATCGACCCGGAACCCCATGCCGGGGGGTAACGCCATCTGGTTCGTCCGCCGGGGGATGAGCAGCCGACGGTCGGGGTCCTTGGGATCGGTCGCCACGCACCACACGGCTCGGGCCGCTTCGGTCCGAAACCGAGACTTGACCTTCAAGTTTCCCGAGGCATCGAACCGCACCTCGGCTGGCAGGGTCACCACGATGGGGATGTTGAAGTGGCACGCCGTGAGTCGGAGTTCTTTCAGCATTTCTTCGACGACGGCCGGTTTCGTGCAGTAGTCGCAGAGGGGATCGATCAGCAGCAGCCGAATACTGGGCTGGTCCGCGATCTCCTGCTTCAGGATCTTCATGTCCAACGGGAGTTCGATGTGCCGATCGGCCACGAGCCCCTGCTGTTGGCTGGTGGCCACCTGGATCGCCAGTTCCCAGAGGATCTGCTCCGGATCGGCTCCGTGGGCCTGCAGTTTGGCCCGAGTCCCCTCGAGCCCTTCCTGCTCGGTGACCATCATCACTTTAGCCGGTTGGCGCTCGCCGTTTGGATCCGGTTCCACCCCGGCGACAAAGGGAAACGGATCCCCCCGCGTGACCCGGGCGGCGAGATCGTACGCGACCGCGGATTTCCCCTCGCCGGGAGCCCCTTCAATGACGGTCAACTGGCCATTGAGCATGCGGCCGGGCCAGAGCCAGGATACGTCCGAGGGAGGCGAGACGGGAGCCCGGTAGGGACATTCAAAGAAGTGCTTTCCCGTTTTCGGCGTGATCCGAAACAACGGGGGGATCTGGGCCCGGTACTCGGGCAGCTTCTGGGGATCTTTTTCGTAGGGATGCTCCGGTAGATATTCCGTCAACGTTCTTTTTATCGCGGCCATGGCCCCTCCCGTAAAACCGTGGATAGTTATTACTGGCTCTTTATTCACTTTATCCACGTGGTGTACGGATGTCAACACGGAAAATGTCGGGAGGGGAGCAGATTTGGGCAAAACCCCGGGCAGGCCCCTGCGGCGGGGTAGTCTGATGGCCGGGGGACATATTCGGCCGGATGGTTCAAACGGGGGGATCCGTCGAGTAGAGAAGAGGCGCACAGCATGGCTTCAAGTAGGATAACGCAGGGTCCATTAAGCGTCTGCGAGACGCGCTTGGCCATCGTGTTTCCACAACCCTCTCTACAATTCCGTACGGCGGGTTTTCCCCAGTACGGCTTCAAACGAGAAGTCCGTCGCGACCTTCGCCAGGGGGATACCCCAACTTATACGCGACGCCAGTCCGTTGGGAGCTGCCTGTGGTCCTTGCGGACAAGCACCTTGCGGTGTA